>NZ_QGSW01000185.1:0-27607 GCF_003176715.1 Micromonospora sp. S4605 | reverse complement strand
GGTCAGGTGTCGCGGGTGGGGGTTTCGGCGGCGGTGCGGAGGTTGGGGGCGCTGGCCGGCTCGGCGATGCCGCCGGGAGCCTCCGCGATCTCGCCCTCGTGCGCGGTCTCCGCGGCGACCAGCGGCTGGTCGGGCGGCATGACGTCGGGCATCTTGGGTACCACGATCACCGCGGTGCCGTAGGCGCAGATCTCCATCCACATCTCGCCGCAGTCGCGGCTGTCGAACCGCATGCCGACCACGGCGTTCGCGCCGAGCCGGCGGGCCTCCTCGCCGAGCCGGGCCACCGAGTCGGTACGCCACCGGGTGAGGTTGTCCGGCGCCATCGGGTCGTACGCGCCACCGCGCAGGTTCTTGACCCCCTCGCGGTACGGGTTCCGCGTCCTGGCCATCGATGACACCACTTCGCCGAGAATCTGGCGGATCTCGTACCCGGGTAGTTGCTCCGTCGTCACGACCAGCACGTTTCCGATGCTGTCAGGGGACCCGGCACCCCATCGTGAGGGTTGTTCACCTGATCGGATGCTGCAAAACGGCGCGGCGCGGACGGCTGGCACGTCGCCGACCATCCGCGCCGCCCGGGGCGCTAACCGTCAGACACCGGCCACCGAGGTGATCCAGGCCCGGTTGTACGCGACACTGCCGTAGTTCTGGATGTTCACGCCGTCGGCGGTGGAGGCGACGCCGACCTGGCGGCCGTTGTAGAACTGCGGGCCGCCCGAGTCGCCCCGCCACGCGTTGCCGTTGATCCGGGTGCTCCGGATCGCCTGGCCGCCGTACGCGTCGGTGGCGCTGTTGCTGGTCACCCGGACGCTCGCGGTCTTCAGCTGGCTGGACGCGGAGCAGCCGCTGTAGCAGGTCATGCCCCAGCCGTAGATCGAGTTGGTGGAGTTGATCGGGGGGTTGCTGGTGGCCAGCGTGACGTACGAGGTGCTCACCGAGCTGGACAGCCGTATCAGGGCCAGGTCGTAGCGGCTGTAGGTGGCGCTGACGGTGCGGGTGACGCCGCCGGAGGAGCGGTAGACGCTGCCCACCCGGACCGACATCGAGCCGCCGAGGCAGTGCCGGGCGGTGAGCACCCACTGCGGGGCGATGATCGTGCCGGAGCAGGTGAACGAGCCGTTGCTGAACACCGCGGCCGCCCACGGGGCGGACGAGACGGTGCCGCCGCCGATGATCGGGTCCGGGCCGGCCGGGGCGGCGACGGCGCCGGAGCTGGCACCGAGCAGGGTGGCCGCGGTGGTGGCGAGGACCGCGACCAGGGATCGGATGCGCATTGCGGGGGCTCCTTCTGCGGGGATGGACCCGGGTTCGCCGGGCCCGGCCTGCCGGCCGGCGGGCGGGGGTGGCCCGGCGGCCGGGGACAATCATCGACGTCCGACGATGTATCGTAGGGCCCTGAGATGTCGTTCACAAGAGTTTCATCGAAATTGAACGATGTACTGGGTGGGGGCGGCCCGGCCCGGCTCGCCGGACCGGTCGAACCGGGCGAAACGGCAGGTGCGGCAACGAACACGCATCGGGATCGCAACGACTCGGCATCGGTCCCACCGGCCCGCCGCCGATTACGTCGATCACTGCCTGACCCGCGTCCGGCCGGTGCGGCCGGGGCGGGATCTGCCAGGTAGGCTGGCTGCGCTCGCCCGTTGTGGGTCGGCACCCAACTGCGTACACAGTCAGGAGTGCCCAGTGCCTCGCGTCGTCGTCGACGTCATGCTCAAGCCCGAGATCCTCGATCCGCAGGGCCAGGCCGTCGCAAACGCGCTGCCCCGGCTCGGCGTCAGCGACGTCGCCTCGGTCCGGATCGGCAGGCGGATCGAGATCGAGTTCACCGGTGAACCGGACCTGGACCGGGCCCGGGAGATCGCCGACAAGCTGCTCGCCAACCCGGTCATCGAGGACTTCACGGTCCGCCTGGTCGAGGCCGACGAGACCGCGGACGCCCGCTCGTGACCGCGCGGGTCGGTGTGGTGACCTTCCCCGGCTCGCTCGACGACGGGGACGCGGCCCGGGCCGTCCGGATCGCCGGTGCCGAGCCGGTCCGTCTCTGGCACGGCGACCCGGCGCTGCACGGGGTGGACGCGGTCGTGCTGCCCGGCGGCTTCTCCTACGGTGACTACCTGCGTTGCGGCGCCATCGCCCGGTTCGCCCCGGTGATGGAGACGATCGTGGACGCGGCCCGGGGCGGCCTGCCGGTGCTCGGCATCTGCAACGGCTTCCAGATCCTCTGCGAGGCCCACCTGCTGCCCGGCGCGCTGACCCGCAACCAGCACCTGCACTTCCGCAACCGCGACCAGTTCCTCCGGATCGAGTCGGTCGGCACCGCCTGGACCAACACCTTCCAGCCCGGCCAGGAGGTGCTGGTCCCGGTCAAGAACGGCGAGGGCTGCTACGTCGCCGACCCCGCGACCCTGGACCAGCTCGAGGCCGAGGGCCGGGTGGTCGCCCGGTACATCGGCGGCAACCCGAACGGGTCGCAGCGCGACATCGCGGCGATCACCAACTCCGCCGGCAACGTCGTCGGCATCATGCCGCATCCCGAGCACGCGGTGGAGGAGCTGACCGGCCCCTCCCTGGACGGTCTCGGCTTCTTCACCTCGGTCCTCAAGCACCTGGTGGGGGCGCCGGCGTGACCGGTCGCGGCGGGATCATCGGTCGGCTCACCCGCCCGCAGGGCGGCCACGAGCGCAGCGAGGAGAGGTCATGACCACCCACCCGGACCCGGTACGGGAGACCCCGGAGGTCGCCCCGGTTGAGCCGCGGGCGGCCGCCGACGTGCCGCCGGCCGCGCCGGCCGCCGGTTCGGCGCCCGCCGACTGGGCCGACGGCGTGGACACCGTGCCGCGCGCCGGTGGCACCCCGGGCGAGCTCCAGCCGTACGCCGAGCTCGGGCTCCGCGACGACGAGTACGAGCGGATCCGGCACATCCTCGGCCGCCGGCCCACCCAGGCCGAGCTGGCCATGTACTCGATCATGTGGAGCGAGCACTGCTCCTACAAGTCCAGCAAGGTGCACCTGCGCCAGTTCGGTGAGAAGGCCCCGCCGAGCGACCGGCTGCTCGCCGGCATCGGCGAGAACGCCGGCGTGGTGCGGGTCTCCGACGAGCTGGCGGTGACCTTCAAGGTCGAGTCGCACAACCACCCGAGCTTCGTGGAGCCCTACCAGGGCGCGGCCACCGGCGTCGGCGGCATCGTCCGGGACATCCTCGCCATGGGCGCCCGTCCGGTGGCGGTGATGGACCCGCTGCGCTTCGGCGCCGCCGACCACCCGGACACCGCCCGGGTGCTCCCCGGCGTGGTGGCCGGCATCGGCGGCTACGGCAACTGCCTGGGCCTGCCGAACATCGGCGGCGAGGTCGTCTTCGACCCGTGCTACCAGGGCAACCCGCTGGTCAACGCGCTCTGCCTGGGCGTGCTGCCGGTGAACCGGCTGCAGAACAAGGCCGCCGCCGGGCCGGGCAACGTCGTGGTGCTGATGGGCGCCAAGACCGGCCGGGACGGCATCGGCGGCGTCTCCGTGCTGGCCAGTGCGACCTTCGACGAGGGCAGCGAGGAGCGGCGCCCGTCCGTCCAGGTCGGCGACCCGTTCATGGAGAAGCTGCTCATCGAGGCGTGCCTCGAGCTGTACGACGCCGAGCTGGTCGTCGGCATCCAGGACCTCGGCGGCGCCGGCCTGACCTGCGCGCTCACCGAGACCGCCGCCGCGGCCGGCACCGGCATGCGGGTCTGGCTGGAGCGGGTGCCGCTGCGCGAGCCCTCGATGGAGCCGCACGAGATCCTGGCCAGCGAGTCGCAGGAGCGGATGCTGCTGGTCGTCGAGCCGGAGAAGCTCGACGCGGTGCTCAAGACCGCCGAGAAGTGGGGCGTCTGGGCCACCGCCATCGGCGAGGTCACCCCGCCGGCACCGGACGGCCAGCCGGGCCGGCTGGTGATCACCTGGCGGGACCACCTGGTGGTCGACGTCCCGCCGGGTTCGCTGGTCGACGACGGTCCGGTCTACGCCCGCCCGATGCGCGAGCCGGCCGACCTGATCCTGCTCCAGGCCGACCGGGCCGAGACGCTGCCCCGGCCGGCCGACCCGGAAGCGCTACGCGAGACCGTGCTGCGCATGGTCGCGTCGCCGAACCTGGCCGACAAGACCTGGGTCACCGAGCAGTACGACCGGTACGTGCTGGGCAACACCGTGCTGGCCCAGCCGGAGGACTCCGGCGTGATCCGGATCGACGAGCGGACCGGGCTCGGCGTCGCGCTGTCGGTGGACGGCAACGGCCGGTACGCCCGGCTCGACCCGTACCACGGCACCAAGCTGGCGCTCGCCGAGGCGTACCGGAACGTGGTGGTCACCGGCGCGAAGCCGATCGCTGTCACCAACTGCCTGAACTTCGGCTCGCCGGAGGACCCGGGCGTGATGTGGCAGTTCGCCGAGGCCGTCCGCGGCCTGGCCGACGGCTGCGCCGAGCTGGGCATCCCGGTCACCGGCGGCAACGTCAGCTTCTACAACCAGACCGGCGCCGCGGCCATCCACCCGACTCCGGTGGTCGGCGTGCTGGGCGTCCTCGACGACGTGGCCAACCGGGTGCCGATGGGCTTCGTGCCCCGGCCGAACGGCGACCACGACCAGCTCTTCCTGCTCGGCGAGACGCACGTGGAGCTCTCCGGCTCGGAGTGGGCCTGGGTCACCCACGAGCACCTCGGCGGCGTACCGCCGCAGGTCGACCTGGCGCACGAGCGGGCGCTGGGCGAGCTGCTCGCGGAGGCCGCCCGGGTCGGGCACCTCAGCTCGGCGCACGACCTCTCCGACGGCGGTCTGGCGCAGAGCCTGGTCGAGTCCTGCCTGCGGCGCGGCGTCGGCGCCCGGGTCGCGGTGCCGGAGCGGTTCGCCGGCGGCTCGATGCCGTTCGTCTACCTGTTCAGCGAGTCCGCCGGGCGGGTGCTGGTCTCGGTGCCGCGCGGCCACGAGAAGGCGTTCACCGCACTCTGCGCCGAGCGCGGGGTGCCGTTCGAGCTGATCGGCGTCACCGACCCGGCCGGCGGTGCGCTGGAGGTGCACGGGCAGTTCCGGATCGGCCTGGACGAGCTGCGCGCCGCGCACACCGCGACCCTGCCGCGCCTCTTCTCCGGTGCCGAGGTCGCCGAGGTGCCGGCGCCGGCGACCGGCGTGGCCGGTGCCGTCGAGGCGGTGCCGCTGCCGGTCACCGAGCCGGCCGCCGAGGTGGCGCCGGTGGACCCGGCGAGCGTCGAGTCCGAGCCGATCGCGTCGGCCGGGCCGACCCCGCGGACCGGCGCGGCGGAGCCCGTCGCCCCGGCCGCCGACGAGGCCCCCGAGGCTGCGGCGGATCCCGCCCAGGCCGCCGCCGACGAGCCGGCCGAGGCTGCTGACCGCGGCGAGCCGGCCGAGGCTGCCGCCGAGGCGACCGACGCCGGTGACGGCGAGCAGCCTGCCGCGCCCGATCAGCGCTGAGGCGTTGGCCGCGGCGGTCTACGCGCAACCCGGTTCGGGCGCCCGGTTCGACTGGGGGCTGAGCGGGGCGGCCGAGCTCGGCCGGGTCTGCGCGGTGCTGGTGGTGGTGGACGTGCTCTCGTTCACCACCGCCGTCGAGGTGGCGGTCGGCCGCGGCATGCGGGTGCACCCGTTCCCGTGGGGCGAGCAGGCCGCCGAGTACGCCCGCCGGGTCGGTGCGGTCGCCGCGGTGGGCCGCCGGAGGACCACCCCCGAGCATCCGTGGTCGCTCTCGCCAGCGGCGCTGAGCACCGCCCCGGTCGTCGCCGACCTGGTGCTGCCCTCGCCGAACGGTTCGGCGATCAGCGCCGCGGCCAGCGCCACCGGCCTGCCGGTGGTCGCGGCCTGCCTGCGCAACGCCCGCGCCGTCGGCCGCTGGCTCCAGCGACAGGGGTACGGCTCGACGGACGCGCCGGTCGGCGTGATCGCCGCCGGCGAGCGTTGGCCGGACGGGTCACTGCGACCCTCGGTGGAGGACCAGCTCGGGGCGGCCTGCGTGCTGGATGCGGTGTCGAACGTGCCGGGCGGGCTCTCCGTGGAGGCGGCCATGGCGCTCGCCGCGCTGGCCAGCACCCCGGACGTGCCGGCCGCCGTTCGGGGCTGCGTCTCGGGCCGGGAGCTGATCGAGGGCGGCTTCGCCCAGGACGTCGAGATCGCGGTACAAGTCGGCGTCTCGGACGTTGTTCCGGTGCTCCGCTCCGGCGTCTTCTCCGCCGCCTGACCCCACCGCGCGGCGACCGCTCGGCGAACCGTGCCGTCCGTGCTGCCCCGACGGCCCGCCCCGGCCAGCGGGTGCCGCGCCCCATCCGCATCGGCGCAGCCCGGGGGCGGCGCGTGGATGGAGCACCCATCGGGAAGCGCGACGCCACGCCGGCGGGGTATTCCCCGGCGACAGCGGCGAACGGAAAGGGCCGCCCGGTCGACCGGGCGGCCCTTTCGGTGTTCGTACGGGCCGGAGGGCCCGGATGGTCAGTCGTCCAGCCAGTCCAGCCGGCGGCCACCCCGGTCCTGCGGCGGCGGGCCGTCCGGCCGACCGCGCCCGCCCTGCGGCTGGTCGCCGTAGTAGCCGCCCTGGTCGTAGCTGTTGTCGTAGCCGCCGCGCTGGGTTGGCGGCTCCTGGCCGTAACCGCCCTGCTGGCCGTAGCCGCCCTGGTCGTATCCGCCGGTCGGCTCGCCGCCGCGGCTGTAGGGGGCCGGGTCGGACTGGCCGTAGCCGCCCTGGTCGTAGCCACCGGTGGGCTCGCCGCCGCGGCTGTAGGGGGCCGGGTCGGACTGGCCGTAGCCGCCCTGGTCGGGCTGGTAGGTGCCGGTCGCGTACGGGTCGGCGGGGGCCGGGTACTGGGTGGCGTCGCCGGTGTACCGGCCGGTCGGCTCGTCGTACCGGTCGCCGTAGCCGCCGCCGTTGGGCGGGTAGCCCGCGGCGCCACCGGCCGGGGCGCCGTAGTCCCGGCTGCCGTAGCCGCCGCCCGAGGCGGGGGCGTTGCCGTAACCGCCGCCCGAGGCGGGGGCGTTGCCGTAACCGCCGCCCGAGGCGGGGGCGTTGCCGTAGCCGCCACCCGAGGACGGGGCGTTGCCGTAGCCGCCGCCGTAGCCACCGGGGCCAGCCGGCTCGTCGCCGTAGCCGGCGCCCGCCCAGCCCGACTGCGGGCTCGCGGCGCCGTACGGCTGCGGCGGGGCGCCGTACGGGTCCGGCGGCACGTCGTCGACCACCGGCCGGTGCATCATCGTCGGCGCGTCGGCGAGCGACCCGCCGCCGGCAACCATTGTCCGGTCCGGTCCGGCGCCGACCCCGTTCACCACCCGGGTCTGGTCGTCCGCGCCCCGGTACGCGCCCCGGGCGGCCGGAACCGCACCCGCGGCGGCGGCGCCCGCCGGGGCGTCCCCGTCGGCGTCGTCGGCGTTCTCCCGGCGCTTCATCCAGAGCAGCACGATGGTGCCGACACCCGCCGCGACCAGCAGGCCGCCGAGCAGGATGATCAGGTAGGAGCCCATGCCGCCGCCGTCGGAGTTGCTGGCGTTGTTCGCCGCGCCCGCCGTCGCCTCCGGCGTCTCCTCGGCCGTCTCGTCGGTGGCCTCCTCGGTCGGCAGCGGCTCCTCGGACGCCGACGGGGTGGCGCTCGGCGTCACCTCGACCTTGATCGCCAGGGACAGCCGTTGGTTGGTGATGCTCTGGCCGGCGCTGGCGGTGAAGCTCTTGGTGGCGACGATGTTGTCGAAGCTCGCGCCGAGGGCCAGCCGGCCCGGGGCGATCGGCTTGTCGCTGGTGCCGGTGAACCGGAAGTTGCCGCTGTCGTCGCTGATCGTCTCGGTGCGCTTGCCGTTGCCGTCCTGGAGCATCACCACGGCGTTCGGCACCGCGCTGCTGTCGGCCTGCTTGACCACCTTGCCGGAAACCGACCGGACGGTCTGCACCTCGGGCGGGGCCGCCGCCTTGACGGTCACGCTGAGCGAAGCGGAATCGGTCCCGTTGCCCTCGACCCGGATCGTCGCCCGGGTGCCGTTCGCCGCCGGGGCGTTCGCGTTCGCCGTCAGGGTCAGGGTGACCGAGGCCCGCGGCGGTACGCCGTCGAAGTTGACGTCTCCGCAACCCCCGGTGCACTGCACGCCACTGGGCAGGCCGGTGACACTGACCTTGGCGGAGTCCTCACCGATCTCCCCGGCGATCTCGACAGCCACGGTGCCGCTGCGGCCGGCGTCGATGGTGACCGAGTTGCCGGAGGATTGGATCCGGGCGGCCTGGGCTGGTGTGGCGGGGACGGCGAGCAGGGCGCCGACGACCAGCGCCACGACCACACCGGCCCGCTGCTTCCAGGCTCGTCGGTGTGTTGACACGTCCACCGCCTTCCGGGCTGACTTCCCTGGACCGGCGGGCGCCGGCCGGGGATCATCACGGTACGAATACGCCGTCGGCAACTATGCCTTGTCTGACCGGATCAGCGCGACCCAGGGGCAGCGTCGGCCCGGCTCCGGGCGAGTCGTATCGTCCCGTGGTGTCCTCTCCGCACATTAAGTCCGCCGCGGTGACGGCGGCGTTGTCGGCGCTCGATGAGGGGCTTACCCCCGAACGACCGGTGCTCCGAGAGGCGGTCCGTGCCCTGTTGACCGCCCTCGCGGAACGCGCCCCCGGCCGATCGGTGGAGGTGCGTGTCCCACCTTACGGTGCAGTTCAGTGCATTTCCGGTCCCCGACACACCCGGGGCACGCCGCCGAACGTGGTGGAGACGGATCCGCGCACCTGGCTGGAACTGGCGACCGGGCGGCTCGACTGGGAACGGGCGGTTACGCAGGGTCGCGTATCGGTGAGCGGGGTCCGGGCGGATCTTTCCGAATATCTGCCGCTCCACGCGGACGGGGAAGCGATCTAGGTAACGGATCGGAGCGATTCCGTGACTTTCTGTATCGACACCGATTCGCGTACACTGTCAGGCGACGACAGAGGTCCCGGCCGAGACGTGTGGGTCGCCCCCGTGATCCGCCAGGCCAGTCCAGATCAGCATGAGGGAGCGGCAGGTGCCCCGAGGCGACGGCCGGCTGAGCCACGACCTTGACCCCCAACGACCCGGCCCGCAGGACGCGTGCGGCGTCTTCGGCGTCTGGGCGCCCGGGGAGGAGGTCGCCAACCTCACCTACTTCGGGCTCTACGCGCTGCAGCACCGGGGTCAGGAGGCGGCCGGCATCGCGGTGAGCGACGGCTCCGGCGTGGTGGTCTACAAGGATCTCGGCCTGGTCGCCCAGGTCTTCGACGAGCCGACCCTGGCCAGCCTGCGCGGGCACGTCGCGATCGGGCACGCGCGCTACTCCACCACCGGCGGGTCGACCTGGGAGAACGCCCAGCCGACCATCCGGTCCACGAGCTCCGGCACGACCATCGCGCTGGCCCACAACGGCAACCTGGTCAACACCGCCGAGCTGCAGCGCGAGGTCGCCGAGCGGGGCCTCGTCGCGGACGGCTCGACCAACGACACCTCGCTGGTGACCATGCTGCTGGCCAGCCGCCCCGACCTCTCCGTCGAGGCGGCCGCGCTGGAGGTGCTGCCGCAGCTGCGCGGCGCGTTCAGCTTCGTCTTCATGGACGAGTCGACGCTGTACGCGGCCCGCGACGCCCACGGCGTTCGCCCGCTGGTGCTCGGCCGGCTCGAGCGCGGCTGGGTGGTGGCCAGCGAGACCGCGGCGCTGGACATCGTCGGCGCGAGCGTGGTGCGCGAGGTGGAGCCCGGCGAGCTGATCGCCATCGACGAGGACGGGCTGCGCTCCACCCGGTTCGCCGTCCCGGAACCCAAGGGCTGCCTCTTCGAGTACGTCTACATCGCCCGCCCGGACGCCACCATCGCCGGCCGGAACGTGCACGCCGCCCGCGTGCAGATCGGCCGCCAGCTGGCCAAGGAGCACCCGGTCGAGGCCGACCTGGTGATCCCGGTGCCGGAGTCGGGCACCCCGGCGGCGATCGGCTACGCCGAGGAGTCCGGCATCACCTACGGCGCGGGCCTGATGAAGAACCCGTACGTCGGGCGGACCTTCATCCAGCCCTCGCAGACCCTGCGCCAGCTCGGCATCCGGCTCAAGCTCAACCCGCTGCGGCAGAACGTGCGGGGCAAGCGGCTGGTCGTGGTCGACGACTCGATCGTGCGCGGCAACACCCAGCGGGCGATCGTCCGGATGCTGCGCGAGGCCGGCGCGCTGGAGGTGCACGTGCGCATCTCCTCGCCGCCGGTCAAGTGGCCGTGCTTCTACGGCATCGACTTCGCCACCCGGGCCGAGTTGCTGGCCAACGGCCTGGACACCGAAGGTGTCCGCCGCTCGATCGGCGCCGACACGCTCGGCTACGTGTCCCTGCCCGGGCTGATCGCCGCCACCGAGCAGCCGAAGACCCGGCTGTGCCGCGCCTGCTTCGACGGGGAGTACCCGATCGAGCTGCCGGCCGGCAACCTGATCGGCAAGCACGTGCTCGAAGGGGTGGGCCGTCGGGTCGCGAACACCACCCCGGACGCCCTCGACCGCACCACCCCGCCACTCGTCGCCACTCCGGGCGGCGCGACCGCACACCGCCCGTAGCACCACCGGCGCCCCGGCCACCGCCACGGCGCCGAGAACCACAAAGGGGAGAACCGTGACGCACGTGTCCGAGCGCAGCGGCGCAGGAAGCAGCCCGACCGGCGCCGGCGGCGAGCGCCAGCCGTGGACGGCCGGTGCCGGCCGCCAGGCGCGCAAACGCTCGGTCTCGTACGCGGACGCCGGCGTGTCGATCGAGGCGGGCGACCGCGCGGTCGAGCTGCTGAAGTCCAAGGTGCGCCAGACCCGGCGGCCCGAGGTGCTGGGCGACCTGGGTGGCTTCGCCGGCCTGTTCCGGCTGGACACCAAGAAGTACAAGAACCCGATCCTGGCCTCGTCCACCGACGGCGTGGGCACCAAGCTGGTGATCGCCCAGCAGATGGACATCCACGACACGGTCGGCATCGACCTGGTCGCGATGGTCGTCGACGACCTGGTGGCCTGCGGCGCGGAGCCGCTCTTCCTGCTCGACTACATCGCCACCGGCGAGGTCGTGCCGGACAAGGTCGCCGAGATCGGCGCCGGCATCGCCGACGGCTGCCGGTACGCCGGCTGCGCGCTGCTGGGCGGCGAGACCGCCGAGCACCCGGGCGTGCTCCGGCCGGACGAGTACGACATCTCCGCCACCGGCGTCGGTGTGGTGGAGGAGAGCGAGATCCTCAGCCCGGAGCGGGTCGAGGTGGGCGACGTGGTCATCGCGATGCGCTCCTCCGGCCTGCACTCCAACGGCTACTCGCTGGTCCGGCACGTGCTGCTCGGGGCCGGCCGGATGCGGCTGGACGTGGTGATCGAGGACTTCGGCCGGCAGCGGACGCTCGGCGAGGAGCTGCTCACCCCGACCAAGATCTACGCGCAGGACTGCCTCAAGCTGATCGCCGAGGCCGAGGTGCGGGCGCTGGCCCACGTCACCGGCGGCGGCATCCCGGGCAACCTGGTCCGGGTGCTGCCGGAGCACGTGGACGCCGTGGTCAACCGCTCCACCTGGAAGCCGCAGCCGATCTTCGACCTGATCCAGGCCAAGGGCCGGATCGAGGACCCGGAGATGGAGGCGACCTTCAACATGGGCGTGGGCATGTTCGCCATCGTGTCGGCGGAGGACGCCGACCGCGCGCTGGCCACGCTGACCGGCCGCGGTGTCGACGCGTGGCAGGCCGGCGAGATCATCGAGGGCTCCGGCAACGTGCAGATGATCGGTCACCACACCCGCGGATGATCACGCTCTGGTGATCGTACGGGCACCTGATCAGGGCTTCACCCGAGTGGCCATCGCCGCCTAGCCTGAAGGGCACCCTCAGGCACAGCGGAGGAGGGCGATGGCTGCTCGGGGACAGTCGTTCAGCGGAATGCGCGGCCTGGCCGCCGTTCCGTCGTACGTCGTGATGCAGCCCACCACCCTCTGCAACCTGGACTGCGCGTACTGCTACCTGCCCTTCCGCTCGGCCGACCGGCGGATGCCGGTGTCGGTGGCCGAGGCGGTCGCGGCGTCGGTCAACCCGTGGGCGGCGGCCGGGCGGTTCTCGGTGGTGTGGCACGGCGGTGAGCCGCTGGCCGCCGGCCGGGAGCACCTGGCCGCGCTGCTGGCCCCGTTCGGGCCGGAGGTCGAGCACCACGTCCAGACCAACGCCACGCTGATCGACGACGCCTGGTGTGCGTTCTTCGCCGAGCACCGGGTGCGGGTGAGCGTGAGCGTGGACGGGCCGCGGGAGCGCAACGGCGACCGGGTGACCCGGGCCGGCCGGCCGGCGTACGACCGGATCCTGCGCGGGGTGGCCGCGCTGCGCCGGCACGGCCTGCCGTTCTCGGCGCTGGCGGTGGTGAGCCGCCCGGAGCCGGGCCGGGCCGCCGAGCTGTACGACTACTTCCTCGCGCTCGGCTGCGACGTGCTCGGCGTCAACATCGAGGAGACCGAGGGGGTCAACACCCGCGGCAACTCACACGACGCCGGGGCGGTGACCGCCTTCTGGGCGGAGCTGGTGGCGGCCTGGCGCCGGGATCCGCGGATCCACCTGCGGGAGGTCGAGTGGTCGCTGCGGTACGCCGCGGCGGTGCTGGACGGCACCGCTGACGACCTGCTGCCGCGCCGGCTGGACCCGATCCCGACGGTCGGCCACGACGGCTCGGTGACCGTGCTCTCGCCGGAGCTGGCCGGCTTCACCGACGCCCGGTACGGCGACTTCAGCAGTGGCAACGTGCTGGCCACGCCGCTGGCCGAGATCCTGGCCGGCGCGGCGGGTACGCCCTGGGTGGGCGAGTTCCTGACCGGCGTGGAGGCATGCCGCTCGTCCTGCCCCTACTTCGGCTTCTGTGGCGGGGGTCACGCGGCCAACCGCTACTTCGAGCTGGGGCGTTTTGACGGTACGGAGACCGAGCACTGCCGCAACAGCAAGATCCGCCTACTGGAGGGAGTGTTGGAGCATGCCCGAGACCACCAGTCACCGGCCTGAGCGCGTGGCGGGTGCCGCCCCGGACGGGGTCGCCGAGCGGGTGCGGGAGGCCGCCCCGGGACTCACCGCGCTGCTGCACGAGGCCGAGGCCGCGCGACGGCTGCGGGCGGAGGTGGCGGGCGGCGACGGTGCCAGCGCGGTCTGCGCCTGGAACCACTTCGAGAACATCCCGACGTTCTACAACTGGAACAACCGGCCCCGCTGAGGCGGACCGGGATCAGGGACCTGCCGATCGACCGGAGTCGCCTCCGGCGCGGTCAGGTCCCTGATCGTCGGTCATGGCGCCGCTTCGATGGGCGCATGCGTGAGCACGCGGGAGGTTGCCGCGTGCTCAGCTGCGACCGGAGAGGTCAGCGGGTCGGACGGACCCAGGTGTCCGGGTCCTCGTCCGCGTGATCCTCATCATCGTCGTCGACATACTCTTTGTAGTCGTCGTCGAAGTTGTGCTCAGACTTACCAGCACCCGCCAACTCGCGCTGCAAGGCGGTGAGGTCGGTGTTCGGGGAGTGGTACTTCAACTCCCGCGCCACCTTCGTCTGCTTGGCCTTAGCACGGCCGCGCCCCATGGCTCGACCCCCTCGCACAGAATGCGGGGCAGCCCGAAGGCGGGCCCCGATGACGTCAGGCATCTCTCGTGGCTCTTACGGTACATGGGGATGCCACCGTTCGGCACCTCGGGTTACCGTCGACCGGCCCTGCGCGTCGCGGTTATCCGGTCGTCACACAGTGTACCCGGTAAGGAGCGGTGCTGCGAGCACCCATGACACCGGACGAATCCCCACGAACCGACCCGATTCTCAGCTTAACGGCGTGCCCCGGTCCGGGGGCGGAACCGGCACGGCCCGCCCCCGGCGACGGGTCAGCGCAGGTGGATCGTGCGCAGCCGGCCGACGTCGGCCATCCGCCGCTCGGCCAGCCGGTCGGCGGCGACCGCCGGCGGCACGCCCTCGGCGTCGGCGAGCTGGAGGATCTCCCGGGTGGTGTCGTAGATCCGGGTGGCCCGCAGCTTGGCCCGCTCGAAGTTGAAGCCCTCGATCTCGTCGGCGACCTGGATCACGCCGCCGGCGTTCACCACGTAGTCGGGGGCGTAGAGGATGCCCCGGTCGGCCAGCAGCTTCTCGATGCCCGGGTGGGCGAGCTGGTTGTTGGCCGCCCCGGCGACCACCTTCGCGCGCAGCGCCGGCACCGTGTCGTCGTTGAGCGCGCCGCCCAGCGCGCACGGGGCGTACACGTCGATGTCGGCGGCGACCAGCATCGCGGCGTCGTCGACCAGGGTGACCTGCGGGTGGGTGGTGCGCGCCCACTCCAGCGCCTTCGGGTTGACGTCGGTGGCCACCACCTCGGCGCCGTCGTCGAGCAGGTGGCCGACCAGGTACTTGCCGACCTTGCCCAGGCCGGCCACGCCGACCCGCTTGCCGTGCAGCGTCGGGACGCCCCAGACGTGCTCGGCGGCCGCGCGCATGCCCTGGAACACGCCCCAGGCGGTGAGGATCGACGAGTCGCCGGCGCCGCCGTGCTCGACGCTGCGGCCGGTCACGTAGCTCGTCTCGCGGGCGATCACGTCCATGTCGGCGACGTAGGTGCCGACGTCGCAGGCGGTGTAGTAGCGCCCGGCCAGCGACTCCACGAAGCGGCCGTACGCGCGCAGCAGCGCCTCGGTCTTGATCTGCTCGGGGTCACCCCAGATGACCGCCTTGCCGCCGCCCAGGTCCAGCCCGGCGAGGGCGTTCTTGTAGGCCATCCCGCGGGACAGGTCGAGCACGTCGGCGAGGGCCGCCTCCTCGCTGTCGTACGGGTAGAACCGGGTGCCGCCGAGCGCGGGCCCGAGCGCGGTGGAGTAGATACCGATGATCGCCTTCAGGCCGGTCTGCTTGTCCTGGCAGAAGACCACCTGTTCGTGACCGGTCGATCCCGGGTCGTCGGTGCTGGCGAATACGCCCATGGCTTGCTCCTGTGTCGGTGTGCGTCCTTGTGGGCCGCGGACCTGGTGGGACGCCGGCGGGATGCTGCCGGTGCCGCTGAGCCTAGTATCGGCCGACGCCGTCCGGTCGCCCCAGGCACGTGGGGGCGGCGCGACGGCGCTCGGGTCCCGATTCGTGGGAGGATCGCGCCGTGCCGTCGCTCTTCGCTTCATACCTGCGCGTGTATGAGCCGCTGACCGCCTTCGACCGGGACCGCCAGTCGTACTGGCGGCGCTACGTCGAACAGGGCCGGGCGGTCGCCCCGGTCGAGGGGCCGGGCCGGCAACGGACGTCGGTGATCGAGGCGCTCGGCGCCGGGTGGACCCGGCTGCCCGATCCGCCGGACGAGGCGTACGTCCTGGAGACGGACGACACGCTGCTGGTCTGCCCCTGGAACCTGCGCATCCGGGTGGCCGAGGCGGCGCTGAGCGCCCGTGACGGGGTGCCCCCGGTGCTCGCCGACGCGTTCGTGCCGCCGGTGCTCGCCGGCCAGGCCAAGGCGGTGGTGGAGGACTGGCGCAGCGGCGCCCGGGTGCTGGAGCACGGCGTGCCGCGGGTGCACGAGCAGGTGGCCACCTGGGGCGTACCGCTGCGCTGGTTCGTGCTCTTCGAACCGGCCGAGCGGGACCTGGTCACCCGGCCCGGGCGGCGGGCGCTGCGCTACCGGACGGAGATCTCCAAGGCCCGGCGCCGGTCGTCGCGGGCGCTGTCCGTGCTGCGCAAGTCGGTCGGCGAGGCGCCGATCACCGAGGCGGTCGAGGAGGCCGCCCGCTGGCTGGAGGAGTTCCACCCGCGCTCGGTGGTCGAACTGGACTACGGCGGCCTGGTCGAACTGCTCTCCGACGAGACGCTGGCCGCCGACGACTCGCCCGAGCTGGTCGCGGCGGGTCTGGCCGGGCTGTCCCGGGGCGAGGCCGAGGAGGCGTCCGCGGCGTACGACAAGCTGGTGGCCCGGTGGCGCGCGGTGCAGTTGCTGGAAAGGTGCAACTGATCACCAACCGGTCAGGGAGCGCGCCCAAGGTGAGCAAGACTCGTAGCTAGCGCATCACGAACCGTGATCATGAGTCCGAATAAGGTACTTTCTGCCGTGTAAAAGTCGCATAAATCGGGCATGGTTCATCCGTCCGTCTAGGGACGTTCGGCCGTTCGGCCCATGTCGGACATCGGGGACTAGCCGGACCATGGGAGACGCGTCGGCCGGCGGGACCCCGGCCGATGTCTATACATGTGGAGGAGTGACCGATGGCATCGCGAACGCACGAACCAGAGCCGCTACTCACGCCGGCCGAGGTGGCGTCGATGTTCCGTGTCGACCCGAAGACGGTGACCCGGTGGGCGAAGGCTGGCAAGCTCAGCGCCATCCGGACCCTCGGTGGCCACCGCCGTTACCGCGAGTCGGAGGTCAGGGCCCTGCTGCAGGGGCAGATCCCCCAGCAGCGCCAGGGGGACTGACGGCCGGGAGCCAGCAGACGAACTGCCCGAGGGGGCGGTGGAGCCATTCCACCGCCCCCTCGTCGCGTCCGGTGCGGCGTCGTCCACGGGTGTCCCGCTCAACCGGCCAGGGTGACCCGGACGCCGACGGTCCCGCCCTCGCCCCGGCGCAACCGGCTGCCGAGCAACGAGAGCCGGCCGATCAGCCGGTACTTCTGCTTGATCAGGTCGCGTACCCGGCGGGTGCCGGCCGGGTCGCAGAGGGTGGCGTGGCCCGACACCGCCTCGCCGTGCGGCCGACCCCGCACGTCGCAGGGGGCCACGGTCACCTCGCCGCTGCGCCGGATCCGCTTCACCTTGCCGGAGTTCGCCGCCGTCCACACCGCCAGCGCGTCGCCGTCGCGGACCGCCCAGACCGGGGTCGGCACCGCCCGGCCGTCCTTGCGGAAGGTCGTGAGCAGCAGGTACTTCTCCGCCGCGAGGCGGTCCAAGGTGGTCACGCCGCCAGGATACGACCGCGCGGTTGACTGACCGGCCGGATAGCGTGAAGCCCGTGACGGGTGAGCCACGGATCGGTGACGTCTTCGGTGAACTGCTGCGCGACGCGTACGCGGTGGCCACCGGGATCGGCCCGCGTCCACTGGCCGGCGGGCGGCTGCCGCGGCCGGTCATCGAGATCATCGAACGGGACGACGGGCTGGTCAACGGCGCCCCCGCCGCGCACTACCTGGACGGTCCCGCCGACTGGCAGCCGTACGACCGGCGGGCGGTGGACCGGGTGCGGGGCGCCACCCTGGACGTCGGCGTCGGCGCCGGCCGGATCGCGCTGGAGTTGCAGGACCGAGGTGTGCCGGTGACCGGGTTGGACACCTCGGCCGGGGCGCTGGACGTGTGCCGACGTCGGGGCGTACGCGACCTGGTGCACGGCACGGTCGACGAGCACGTCGCCGACGGCCGGCGGTACGACACGTTCTTGCTGCTGGGCAACAATCTCGGTCTGATCGAGGGGCGGGAGCGCGCCCCGGCGTTCCTCGCCGCGCTCGCCGCGCTGGCCCGCCCGGGCGCGCAGGTCATCGCGCACGGCACCGACCCGTACGGCACCCGCGACCCGGTGCACACCGGGTACCACGAACACAACCGCCGGCGGGGCCGGCTCGGCGGCCAGCTCCGGCTGCGGCTGCGCTATCGCGAGCTGGGCACCCCGTGGTTCGACTACCTGGTCTGCTCGCCCGACGAGCTGGGCACGCTGGTCCGGGGCACCGCCTGGCGACTGGCCGACGTGGACGACCGGGACGCCCCGTACTACCTGGCGACGCTCCGGCTGGCCGGCTGACACGGACGGGCCCCCGCCGCGCGGCGGGAGCCCGGGCGGGTCGGTCAGACCTGGACGGTCGGCGGCAGCTGCTCGGGCGGGAGGCCGCCGTCGCCGTCGATCACCTCGTCCGGGGTGCCGTCCTCGTCGAGGTCGACCATGGTGACGTCGACCTTGCCGTCGTGGTCGGTGTCGAACTGGAACAGGTCGGCCTTGCCGTCGCCGTCGGTGTCCACCACCCACACGTCGGTCCGGCCGTCGTTGTTGGTGTCGGCGCGCAGCAGCTCCACCCGCTCGTCCCCGCGGGTCTGCACGGTCTCGGTGGTCTCCGCGCCCGCGACGCCCTCCGGTGCCTGGCTCATCTCCACTGGTCCTTCCCTCGGTTGACCGCCGTCTGTACCCGATCCGCCGCGCCCCCACGCGTACCGGCGTAACCGGGGCTCATAGGGTCGCACCATGAGCGAGCGTCAGCGAGCGAATCATCGGTGCAGCGCGGTCGTGCCTCAGGACGGCATGGAGCGCAGTACCGGCATGAGCGGATGGAGCGGACCGTCGGGCGCGGGCGACCCCCGTGTCGCCGCCGGACGCGACTGGGAGGCGTGATGGGCGATCGGTTCGTCGTGGTGGGCGCCGGCACGATGGGGCTCGGCATCGCGTACGTGGCGGCGGGCGCGGGGCACACCGTCGAGCTGGTGGAGGTCGACCCCGGCCGGGGTGCGGCGGCCATGACGCGGCTCGCCGAGCTGTGGGACCGGGCGGTGCGGCGCGGGAAGCTGACCGCCGACCGGGCGGCGGCGGACCGGGCGCGGGTCACCCTGCGCGCCGCCCTGGCCGAGGTGGCCGACGGGCCGGACGTGGTGGTGGAGGCGGTGCCGGAGCGGCTCGACCTCAAGCGGTCGGTGCTGCGCGACGCCGAGGCGCTGCGCCCGGCGCTGCTGGGCAGCAACACCTCCAGCATCCCGATCGCCGAGCTGGCCACCGGCCTGGCCCGGCCGGAGCGGTTCCTCGGGCTGCACTTCTTCAACCCGGTCTGGGCGATGGCGCTGCTGGAGGTCGTGGTCGGCCCGGCCACCGCCGAGGAGACCACCGCCGCGGCGGTCGCGCTCGCCGGGCGGCTGGGCAAGGACCCCGTCGTGGTACGCGACCTGCCGGGCTTCGCCACCTCCCGGCTCGGCGTCACCCTCGGCCTGGAGGCGATCCGGATGGTGGCCGACGGGGTGGCCTCCCCGGCCGACATCGACAAGGCGATGGTGCTCGGCTACCGGCACCCGGTCGGTCCGCTGGAACTCACCGACCTGGTCGGGCTGGACGTGCGGCTGGACATCGCGCGCACCCTCCAGGCCGCGTACGGGGACCGGTTCGCGCCGCCGCCGCTGCTGGTGGAGATGGTGGCCGACGGGCGGCTGGGCAAGAAGTCCGGGCAGGGCTTCTACCGCTGGGAGAACGGGGTGAAGGCGTGAACGCGGCCCACGGCACCGGACTGCGGATCGAGGAGCACCCGGACCGGCTGGTGGTCACGCTGGACCGGCCGGAGAAGCGCAACGCGATCGACGCCGACCTGATCACCGAGCTGCACGCGGTCTGCGCCGAGTTGGAGGCGCGGCCGCGGCTGTTGCTGCTCACCGGCGGGACGGACGGCATCTTCGCCGGCGGGGCGGACATCGGGCAGCTGCGCGAGCGCGGCCGGCTGGAGGCGCTCGCCGCGATCAACTCCGCCGCGTTCGCCCGGATCCGGGCGCTGCCGATGCCGACCGTGGCGGCGGTGGACGGCCCGGCGCTGGGCGGCGGCGCCGAGCTGGCGTACGCCTGCGATCTGCGGGTCTGCACGGAGCGCGCGGTCTTCGGTCAGCCCGAGGTGCGGCTCGGCATCCTGGCCGGCGCCGGCGCGACGCACCGGCTGCTGGCGCTGGTCGGCGAGGCCCGGGCCAAGGAACTGCTCTTCACCGGGCGCCGGGTGGATGCCGCGGAGGCGTTGCGGATCGGGCTGGTCAACCGGGTGGTGGCCGAACCCGCCGAGCTGCTGCCCACCGCGCACGGTCTGATCGACGAGATGGCCAAGGGCTCCGCGCTGGCGCTGCGGCTGACGAAGCTGGCCGTCGACGCGCCGGCCGCCGCCCACCCTCAGCTCGACCTGGTCAGCCAGGCGGTGCTCTTCGAGGACGAGGAGAAGCACCGGCGGATGACCGAGTTCCTCGAACGGCGCCGCCCGCGCTGACCCCGGAACGACGGACGGCCGCACCGGTCAACCGGTGCGGCCGTCCCGCGTCTGGTGCGGCGGTCAGTGCCGGATCTGCACCCCGGCGTCCGCCAGCGCGCGGATCACCTGCGCCGACTCGGCGAACCCTATGATCAGCACGGCCTCGGCGCCGAAGTCCTTGATCTCCTTCGCCCCGTCGGTGAAGTCGACCGGCGCGGCCTTGGCGTCCTCCGGCGGGTCGTAGGTGAGCAGCTTGACCCGGTCGGAGCCGAAGCCGGCCCGCTCCAACTCCTCGCGGACGTTGCCCTGCAGGCCCTCACCGTAGGAGTCCTTGCGAGCGACCAGAGCGATCTTGCGCGGACCGTCGCGCAGTATCACGTCGGCGAGCGCCCGGCCCTGGAGGCTGTCCGGCGGCGCGGTACGGAAGTAGAGGCCGTTGTCGTCCACCTCGGTCAGGCTGGCGTCGGTGTTCGACGGGGAGATCATCACCTTGCCGGCCTTCACCACCTCCGGCAGCACGGCCCGGGAGATGCCCGAACCGCCGGCGCCGATGATGACGTGCACGCCCGCCTCGACGTGGCTGGCCACGGTGGCCTTGGCGATCTCCGGGTTGGTGCCGTCGTCGCCGTCGATCCAGGTCACCGGCTCGCCGAGCACGCCGCCAGCCGCGTTGATCTCCTTGAGGGCCAGCGCCGCGCCGGCCGCGATCGGCGGGTTGGCCAGGGCCAGGTCGCCGGTCTTCGGCAGCAGGCCGCCCAGCACCAGCGGGGCGTCCTTGGCCTTGCCGCGCTGCTTCTTCGGCTTCGGCGGGGCCTTGCTGCTGGCCGCCGACTCGTCACCGGCACCGACGAACTCGGTCTTGCCGTCGTTGAGCTGCTGACCGTCGAAGTGCAGCGTGGCGTAGCTGGCGGTGGCCGGCTCACCGGCGTCGGTGAAGCCCGCCCGGGTGAGCGAGACGCTGCGGTACTCGACGTCCTGCCCGTCGCGGGCCAGCGCGAGGCAGCTCGCCGGGTCCTCGCAGCGCTGCCCGCCGTTGGTGACGCCGACGATCTGCTTGGCGATGGCGGCCGGGTCGGTGGTGCCGGCCAGCTGGGCGGCCAGCGCGCTGATCACGACCGCGTCGTACGCCTCGGCGGAGTAGAGGAAGTCGCCCAGCTTCGGGTCCACGGTGCGTAGCCGGTTCTTGAAGTCCTCCGGCAGCGGCGTGAGCGGCGTGGTGCCCTTCATGCCGTCGACCAGATTGGCCCGCTCCTTCAACTCGGCGGGGTACGAGTTGAGCATGTTGCCGTCGGTCCCGTAGAGGCGCACCTGGTGGGTGGTCGCCTCCTCGGGCTGGTCGGTCCCGCAGGCGCTGGTAGCGAGCAGGAACGTCGCGCAGGCGGCCAGGGTGGCTGCCCGCGAGGCGCGTGAGATGAGCATGGTCGTCCTTCCTCCGGCGAAGGTCCGTTGCGCACATTAGCGTGCCGGCTCGAACCGTGGGACCGTGGAGCCCCGTCAATCCGCAGGTAGACCGCGCTGCCTACGCAGAGTGACGGGTGGCCGGAGGTGGTGGCTTGACCCGTCCCTCTACTGTGCGGTGCGTGACGAACTCACCACAGCAGATCCGCGACGACGCGGCCGCCGTGCTCCACTCCGCGCTGGCCGGCGACGGCGACGCGGTGGTGGGCACGTTCGACGCGGTGGTCGACCGGTCCGGTCTGGCCGGCGCGTACGGAGTGGCGTGGTGTCTGGCCGCCGCCATGGTGGGTGACGAGGTACCGCGGGGGGCGTGTGCGCTGGACTTCCCCGGCATCGACCAGGCCGGCTACGACACCCGCTGGGTGGCCCGGTTCGTCAGCGCGTACGCCAACGCCGACGTGGACACCGGCGAGGCCCTGTTCGGCGCGGCCGCCGCCGACGGCCTGCTCTCGGACTGCCTGCTCACCCTCGCCGGCTCGACGGTCGCCACGCTGCGCCACCGAGCCGGCTGAGCCCCTGCCGCCCGGTGGTCGGCGCGCCGGGGAGTCGGGCCGCCGTGATAGGTCTGTGGGCATGTCCGAGGCCATGCTGAGCAAGGTGCGCAAGCTGCTGGCCCAGGCCGAGGACCCGGCCTGCACACCAGCCGAGGCGGCCGCGTTCACCGCCAAGGCGACCGAGTTGATCGCCCGCTACGGCGTGGACCGAGCGCTGCTCGCCGCCCGTGACCCGGCCACCGACCCGGTCGGCGACCGGGTGGTCGAGGTGGTCGCACCGTACGCCCGGGACAAGGCGGGTCTGCTCGCCGCGGTCGCCGAGCCGCTGCGCTGCCGCTGCGTACGCCGCCGCCAGGGCAGTGGGTTCGCGATGCACCTGTTCGGGTTCGCCAGTGACCTGGAGCGGGTGGACCTGCTCTTCACCTCGCTGCTGGTGCAGGCGGCCCACGGGCTGGCCGCCGCCGTGGTGCCGGCGGGGGAGCATCCGGCCGCGTACCGGCGCTCCTGGCTGGCCGGCTTCGCGCAGATCGTCGGCGGGCGGTTGCGCGCCGCCGA
The DNA here is from genome assembly GCF_003176715.1 of Micromonospora sp. S4605. NCBI lineage: Bacteria > Bacillati > Actinomycetota > Actinomycetes > Micromonosporales > Micromonosporaceae > Micromonospora > Micromonospora sp. S4605. Next base: position 5,207 of record NZ_QGSW01000185.1, on the reverse strand, counting down.
GGAGGGCGCGGCCACCGAGGCGGGCGGCCGCTCCGTCGCGTTGGTGCTCGCCGACCGCTCCGACCGGGTGCAGCGGCGGCTCGCCGAGGTCTATCCGGGGCTGCGTACCGCGCCGCCGCGCCGGTTGGCCGGCTCCGGCTTCGGTTCCGGCGCGGCCGCCGGTCGCCGCGCCGACCTGGGTGGCCGCAGGGTTCCCGCTCCCGGCGGCCGGCCCGGCCTGGGCCGCTGAGCCGCCGTCAGCTGATGTCGGCGTGCCGCCCCACCGAGGCGGCGTAGCGGGAGAGCAGCTCGTGCCAGCCGGCGGTGAGCGCCTGCCGGTAACCCTCCGCGGCGTCGCCGTGCCGGTCGAAGTGCCGGTGCACGACCTCGACCCGGGTCTGCCCGGGCCCCTCCGGGTGGAAGAGCACCTCCACCTCGCTGGCCCGCGCCGGGTCCGGCACCGGCACCCGGTCGGCGCCGATCTGCCAGGTGAAGACCAGCCGCCGGGGCGGGTCCCAGGTCAGTACCCGGCCCCAGTCGTTGCGGAAGCCGTACGGGCCGATCTCATAGAGCATGCCGCCGGCCCGCGGCTCGATCCCCAGCTCGGCCAGGTGCGCCGGCCCGGACCAGGTGTATTCGGTCACCCACCAGTCGGTGAGCGCCCCGGTGAACACCGCGAACGCCTGCGCGGTGGGAGCGGGGACGAGGAGGCTGCTGCGTAACGAGAACCGCTCGGAATCCTGCTGGATCTTCGCCGGATCGGCCGTCTCCTGTCCCATAGGCCCGGACCATACCGGCTGATGCCCCGGTGTGCAGCTTCGAGCGGTGCCCGGTTCCGGACAGCCGACGCGGGCAGGGATGGTCGGCTCGCGAACGGGTAACCGCGCCCGGTGCGGCCGGGCCCTCCCGGCCGTGGTCGTCAGCGGGGGAGCGACGGAGATGAGTGAAACCGGGTCGGGTCAGCAGGGTCAGCGGCAGGAGCAGCCGGGCGGGCAGCCGCCGGGCCGGCGGGACGAGCCGGCGGGCCAGCGGCCGGGCGAGCGCACCCGGTACGCGGAGTACGGCGAGGAGCCGCGCGGGCCGGGCCGGCAGGGTGAGCCGGACGTGCTGCTGGACGTGCCCGACCTCCGGGTGGAGTCGATCCGGCTGGCCGTCGACGACCTGCGGGCCGACCTCTCGCTCAAGGCCCGGCTGGCGAACCTGGTGCAGTTGGACGCCGGCGTGCGGGTCGACCTGCACGGCGTCGAGCTGGACATCACCGACGTCCGCGCCGAGGCCGTGCTGAAGGTGCGGCTGGAGGAGCTGCGCCGGATCCTGGACCGCGCCCTGACCACCATCGAGCGGAACCCGCAGATCATCGAGACGCTGGCCGGCAGCGTCGGCGGGGTGGTCGACGACGTGCACCGGAGCGCCCAGCAGGTCACCGGCAGCACCGAGCACCTCGACATGGTGGTGGACCGGCTCGGCAAGCAGATCGGCTCGATCAGCGCGCAGGCCAGGTACCAGGGGCCGGAAGCGGTCGTCCAGCAGGCCGCCAAGGGCGGCCAGGAGCAGCGCGGCGGTGGCCAGCAGCAGGGTGGCGGTGGCGAGGTCGGGCAGCGGCAGCAGGGTGGCGGGACGCCCGGCGGTGGGCAGGCCGAGCAGGCGCGACCGGGTGGTGCGCCGGGCCCGCCGGGCGGCGGCCAGGGGCAGCAGCCAGGTGGCGGCGGCCAGCCGGGCGGTGCCGGGCCGGGCAGACCGGAACAGGGTGCGCAGGGTGCCGGTCAGGGCCGACCGGGCGGCGGTCAGGGTGCGCAGGGTGCCGGCGGGGCCGCTCCCAACCCGGCGGACCTGGCCGCGCAGGCCAGCGAGGCGCTCCGGCAGGCCGGGCGCAGTGTCTGGGAGGCGATCCAGAGCGGGGTGAGCCAGCACCGGCCGCGCTGACCGGAGGAATCTCACGCGTCACATCGGGCCCAGGTGCTCGATCGTGACGCGGTGCTGCTCGGCCAGCCGCTGGGCGATCAGCGAGCGGTGACACGCCTCAGGGTCGCGCTCGACACAGAGCAGCGCCGTGGTCCCGCCGCTCGGCAGCGCCGACACGATCGGCGTGAGGTCGACGCGGTCGAGGATCTCGGTGCGGTAGCGGCGGGTGAACTCGGCGCCGAGCCGTTGGCGCGAGCGCTTGCCGACCCCTTGGCGGTCGTCCTCGGCGTACTGGAGCTGGCGTAGCTCGGTGGTCGGGGCGAGCTCGGGGTGATGCGCGTAGGCGATCCGGGCCTCGGCGAGGGCCGCCTGCAGGCGGAGGGAGTTCGCCCAGGCGTACTCGGGGCCGCGGACGCTGCGGCGCTGGCGTACGTCGAGCAGCAGGCGGACGTCCGCGTGCCGCAGTCGTCGCAGGAAGGACTCGGCGTCGAAGCCGTAGACGCCGATCGTCGCCATTCTGCGCACCGGAATCACCCACCTGTCTGCTGCTCGTGCCGCCCCCGGCGGCCCTGCCGGGGGCGGCGAGGTCGGATCACGCGACGGCGGTCCCCTCGAGCTCGACCATCAGGTCGGGGATCGCCAGCCGGGTCACCCCGAGCATCGTGGTGGTCGGCGCCACCCCGGCCGCGCCCAACCGTGACGCCAGCACGCCGTAGTGCCCGAAGAGCAGATCGACGTCGGTGGTGTAGACGTTGAGCCGGACGAGGTTCTCCAGGGACATGCCGGCCTCGCCGAGTACAGCCTCCAGGTTGTCGAGGCTCAACGCCAGCTGTGCCGCCATGTCACCGGCGTGCTGGGGCTTGCCGTCGTCGTTCATCGCGGTCTGCCCGGAGCAGTACAGGGTCCGGGTGTGCCCGGAGACGAGCTCACCCTGGTTGAATCCCATCGCCACCGACCACGTCACCGGGTTGACCGTCGTACGCTCCACAGCCACATCTGCTCCATTCGGCTCATCGTCGATCGGCTCGGTCGCCAGCTCGACGTCGTGGTGACGAGCCTGCCAACGAATCACGACATCCTGTGTCGCGTATTCCTGGCATGATCTTCCGGGTGCGGGCCGACCGGTTGGTCTCGCTGGTGCTGCTGCTGCGCCAGCGCGGTCGGCTGTCCGCGACCACGCTGGCCCGCGAGCTGGAGGTGTCGACCCGCACCGTCCTGCGCGACATCGAGGCGCTGTCCGCGGCCGGCGTTCCGGTCTACGCCGAACGCGGCCGGCGCGGCGGGTTCGCGTTGTTGCCCGGCTTCCGGACCGAACTCACCGGACTGAACCACGACGAAGCGCTCGCCCTGCTGGTCGCCGGATCGCGGCGCGGCGCACAGGCGTTCGGCCTCGGCTCGGCGCTCGCTTCGGCCATGCTCAAGGTGGTCGACGCGCTGCCGGAAAGCTATCGGGACACCGCGGCCAGCGCGGTCGAGCGACTGCTCATCGACCCGGAGACCGACCTGCTCGCGCGCCGGCAGGTCGCCGAGGAGGTGCCCGACGCCATCGTGGCCGAGGTCCGGCGCGCGGTGTTCGCCGGGCATCGGCTGCGCATCCGCTACGCGGCCGTGGGCCGGTCCCCGCAGTGGCGCACGGTGGACCCGATCGGCCTGGTCACGGTGCGCGACCAGGGCTACCTGCTGGCCACGAGGGCTGGCGAGGACCGTACCTACCGGCTGTCCCGGGTGCTGGCCGCCGAGGAGCTCGCCGAACCCGCACAGCGACCCGACCGGGTCGATCTGGACCGGGCCTGGCAGGATCGCAGCACGCGGTTCCGGACCGGCGGCGACCAGGTCACCGTGCTGGTACGGGTGAACCCGGCGCGGCGCGAGGACCTGGTGGGCACCGCGCTGGCCGTCCTCGCCGAAGAGACCGAGGCGGACGGCTGGCTGCGGCTGGAGGTGACCTTCCAGGATTCGAGGCACGCCGAGTGGGCGCTGTGGCAGCTCGCCATGAACGCGGAGGCCCTGGCCCCGCAGTGGCTGCGCACCTCCCTGCGCGACCGCGCCGCCGCGATCGCCACCCGCTACGGAGCGGCGCCATCCTGAGCTGACCAGGGTCCGGTGGGCAGGAGCGGTCGATCACGGCCAGCGACGATCACGGCAGCAGGGGCACATACAGAACGGCCCCACCGGCGTTTCCGCTGGTGGGGACCGCTGTAGCCCGGCGAAAGGCTATGTGGCCAGGGGCGGGGTCGAACCGCCGACCTTCCGATTTTCAGTCGGACGCTCGTACCAACTGAGCTACCTGGCCGTGCTCCCGGCTCATGCTACCCGCAGGGCGGGGATTCCGCCGCGAGGGTCGCACGCTCCGATACGCAGAACGCCGCGCGGGTTGGGCGCGGCGTCAGCGCTGGCGGTCCTGACGGGACTTGAACCCGCGACCTCCGCCTTGACAGGGCGGCGAGCACTCCGACTGCTCCACAGGACCTAGCTTTGTTGCTCCGGCTTGCGCCGGTCGTGCCCCCAACGGGATTCGAACCCGTGCTACCGCCTTGAAAGGGCGGCGTCCTGGGCCGCTAGACGATGAGGGCGGCCCCGCCATCATTGCACACTCGCAACTTCAAGCGGACTTGCTCCCATCCGGCCCCGCCGGAGGCTTGGAAAGCATACGTGATGCCCGGCCGGTCGACCAAACCGGTATGGCAGTAGCCACAACGACCCACGAAACCGCAGGTCAACGGGCTCAGCGGAGCTTGGTGACGCCGTAGCGGCGCTTCAGGTCACCGATCAGGGCGGGGCAGGCGGCCAGGGTCGCGTGCCGGTCACCGCCCCCGTCGTGCAGCAGCACGACCGCGCCGGGCCGGGCGGCGTTGTGCACCCGCTTGGCGATCGTGGCCGCGGGCGGCTTCCCCCAGTCCTGCGGGTCCACGGTCCAGTGCAGGGACTTCATGCCGAGCTGCTTGGCGGTCGCCACCACCTCGGCCGTCCACCGCCCGCCCGGCTGCCGGTAGAACGGCACCCGCGCCCCGGGGACGGCCGCCTGGATGGCCTTGTTCGTCCGGACCAGGTCGGCCCGGATCTCCGCCACCGGCCGCCGGCCGAGGTCCAGGTCGTGGTTCCAGCTGTGGTTGCAGAGCTGGTGGCCCTCCCGGACGATCCGCTCGACCAGCTGGGGGTGCCGGCGGGCGTTCCGCCCCACCACGCAGAAGGTGGCGGTGACCCGGGCCGCCCGCAGCCGGTCGAGGACCTTCGGCGTCCAGACCGGGTCGGGCCCGTCGTCGAAGGTGAGCGCCACCTGGCGGACGCCGGTGCCGCGCTGCAACCCGGCCGGCAGGGTCTTCGGC
>NZ_QGSW01000171.1:0-27881 GCF_003176715.1 Micromonospora sp. S4605 | reverse complement strand
CCCTACGACCACCCCCGCCCGCTGTTCGGCCCAACCCGCAGGCGTCGATCATGAGGTTGTTGACCACCCGATCGGCGTGTCGCGACAACAACTTCATGATCGACGGGAGTGCCCCGGGGGGTCAGCGGCGGAGGTAGGAGAGGAGGCGGAGGATCTGCCAGTAGAGGAAGATCAGGCCGACCAGCACGCCGAACGCGCAGAGCCAGGCGTACCGGCGGGGTAGGCCGGCGCGGATCGACCGCTCGACCAGGTCGAAGTCGAGGATGAAGCTGAGCGCGCCCGCGATGATGGCGACCACCGAGAAGGCGTACGCCGGCCAGCCGACCTCGCCGGTGAGGCTGTAGATCTCCAACCCCTGCCGGCCGGTGACCAGGTAGACGGCCAGGTTGACCAGGCTGATCGCGACGATCCCGAGCAGCGTGCCGACCACCAGCCGGGCCAGCAGCGGCGTGGCCCGGACCAGCCGGGCCCGGTAGAGCAACGCCATGCCGAGGAAGACGCCGAAGGTGCCCGCCACCGCCTGCACCACGATGCCCGGGTAGACCAGTTCGAACGCCCGGCTCGCCACGCCCAGCAGCAGCCCCTGGAGCAGGGCGTAGCCGACGATCGGCACCGGGTTGGCGATGCCCCGCCAGGAGATCACCACGGCGAGCACCAGCCCGGCCAGCGCGGTGCCGGCCAGCGCGGCGGGCACCCAGACCGCCTGCGGCACCACCACCCAGGCGATCGCGGCGGTGAGCCCGGTGAGCAGCAGCAGCCCGACCGTGCGCACCACCACGTCGTCGACGGTCATCGCCTCCGCGCCGCCGGCCCGCCGCTGCCCCCGGCTGGTCTCATCGAGCCGGGTCAACACCGGGTTGCTGCTGCGCACGTCGCCTCCTCCGCCGCGTACCCCTCGCTGTCACTCTGCCCCGGACGGCCCGACGGTGGCGGTCAAACGCCACGGCCCGCGAAGCGACGGAAGGCCGGAGAGCGACGGCGCCCGCCCCCCGGGTGCGGGGACGGGCGCCGGTCGGCTGCGGGCGAGGTCAGTCGTCGCCCTGGAAGTAGCTCAGCAGGCGGAGCACCTCCAGGTAGAGCCAGACCAGGCTGACCAGGATGCCGAAGGCGGCCACCCAGGAGTAGCGCTGCGGCAGGCCCATCCGGACGCCGTCCTCGACCTCCTTGAAGCTGAGCACGAAGCTCAGCGAGGCGACCACGATGCAGACCAGGCTGAAGCCGATGGCCAGCGGGCTGCCGTCGCGCAGGCCGGTGTTGACGCCGAAGAGCGCGAACACGAGGTTGATCAGCATGACCGCGAACAGGCCGGCCATGACGGCGATCATGCCCTTGACGAACTTCGGGGTCGCCCGGATGACCTTCGCCTTGTAGAGCATGGCCATCAGGAAGAAGACCCCGAAGGTGGCCACCACGGCCTGGAGCACGATGCCGTCGTAGAGCGAGTCGAAGGCCTTGCTGACCATGCCGACGAAGACGCCTTCGACGACGGCGTACGTGACGACCAGCGCCGGGTTCGCCATCCGGGAGAACGAGATGATCAGGCCGAGCACCAGACCGACGATCGCGGCGCCCATCCAGGCGACGCCGACCAGCGCGTCGGGCACCAGCACCCAGGCGGCCGCGGCGGAGACGCCGAGGATGCCCAGGAGCGTGACGGTCTTGACCACCACGTCGTCGAGCGTCATGGGAGCGACGGTGGGCGGAGCGACCGGGTAGCCCGCCTCCGTCGGGTACTGCTGGGGGTAGCCGGGCTGTCCGTAGGGCCCGGTCGGGGCGTACCCGGCGGAGCGCTCCCGCTCGGCCGCCTGGCCGAGCCGGGCGAGCACCGGGTTCGAAGTCTTCACTGTCAGGCCTCCCTCAGGGGGTCGATGCACGTGAACGTGCACCGTCAAGAGTAAACGCCCCGGCCAGTCCCGTGGAGATCGGCGACCTGAGGGGAAGCTGAAAGTGTCGGTGCCCGGGGCGGGGGTCGAACCCGCACGCCTTGCGGCAGCCGCTTTTAAGGCGGCCGTGTCTGCCGTTCCACCACCCGGGCGGGGGACACCGGCGCGTCGACACGCGTGGTGCAGTGTCACGGTAGCGGGTCCTCGGCGACCCGGCGTACCCCGACGCCCGGCCCACACTAGGGTCAAGACCGTGAGCAGCGCAGCCCCCACGGCCCCGGACGCCGTCCCTGACCAGGCTGTCCACTCCACCGAAAGGGCGCTCGGGGCCCGGCTCGCCCGGCTGCTGGCGGCCGCCGCCCGCAACCGTACGGACCTGCTCGTCGGCCTGCTCTTCGTGGCGCTCGCCGGCTGGCTCACCCACGGCCTGTGGCCCGACCCGACCAGCCGGACCCTGGCGCTCAACCCGGAGGACCAGGCCCTCTACGAGTGGTTCCTGGCGATGGACTCGCGCGCCCTGCTGGGCGACTTCGGCCTGCTCAGCGACCGGCTCAACGCGCCGGACGGGGTGAACCTGATGACCAACACCTCGGTCATCGCGCTCGGCGTGCTGCTCGCCCCGGTCACCCTGCTGCTCGGCGCGCCGGTCACCTTCGCGCTGCTGGCGGCGGGGAACCTGGCCGGCACCGCGATCGCCTGGTACCTGCTGTTCACCCGCACCCTGCGGGCCCGCCGGCTCGCCGCCGGGCTGGGCGCCGCGGTCTGCGGCTTCGGCCCGGGCATGGTCTCGCAGAGCAACAGCCACCTGCACATGACCGCCCAGTGGCTGGTCCCGGTGATCGTCTGGCTGGTCATCCGGATGCTGCGCGCCGCCGACCCGGGCCGTGCGGGCGGCGACGGCGCGGGGAACACCGGGCCGGACCGGCGCCGGCTGACCACCTCGGCGATCGGCCTCGCCGCCGCGGTGACCGCGCAGGTCTTCATCGGCGAGGAGGTGCTCTTCCTCTGCGCGGTCACGCTGCTGGTCATGGCGGTCGGCTACGCGCTGGTGGACCGGGACCTGGCCCGGCGCGCGCTGCCCGGCTTCGCCGGCGGGATGGCGCTGGCCACCGGGCTGGCCCTGCTCGCACTCGCCGGGCCGCTGTGGTTCCAGTTCGCCGGCCCGCAGGGCGTCGCCGACGGGATGTTCAGCCCCGACTACTTCTCGGCGGACCTGCGCAGCTGGTGGTCGATCTCCCCGCTGTCGGTGGCCGGTGGCGCGGAGGCGGCCCGGCTTACCACCGGCCCGGCCGAGTACAACACCTTCCTCGGCTGGCCGCTGCTGACGGTCACCGTCGGCTGCGCGTTCTGGCTGGGCCGCCGCCCGCTGGTCGTCGCCTGCGTGGCCGGCGCGCTCGCGATGGGGGCGCTCTCCCTCGGCCCCCGGCTGGTGCTGGACGGCGACCGCACCGCGGTGCCCGGCCCGTACGCCCTGATCGCCGGGCTGCCGGTGGTGGACGGGGCGCTGCCGATGCGGTTCGCCCTCGCCGTGCTGCCGCTGACGGCCACCCTGCTGGTGCTGGCGGTGGACCGGGCGCTGCGCGACACCGGCCAGGTCCGCCGGCTGGTGCCGGCGCTGGTCGGCGTGGCGCTGCTGCCGCTGGTGCCGACGCCGCTGCCGACCGCCGATCGGCCGCCGGTGCCGGAGTTCATCACCGCCGGCCACTGGCGGCAGTGCGTGCAGCCGGGCGGGGTGCTGGTGCCGGTGCCGCTGCCCACCCCGAAGGAACCGTGGCCGATGCGCTGGGCGGCCGCCGCCGACGCCGGCTTCGGCATCCCGGAGGGCTTCTTCATCGGCCCGTACGGCCGGGGCGGCACCGCCGCGATGGGCACCTACAAGCAGCCCACCTCGGCGCTGCTGGCCGAGGTGGCCAAGCGCGGCCTGCAACCGGCGATCGGTGACGAGCAGCGCCAGCAGGCGAAGAAGGACGCCGACTTCTGGGGCGCGTCGTGCGTCGCGCTGGCGGTGGACACCCCGCACGCGGAGAGCCTGCGCGGCACCCTGGAGCAGCTCTACGGCCCGGCCACCCGGATCGCCGACGCCTGGATCTGGCGGGTCTGACCAACACGCGGCACAGCCGGGCGCGGTGACGGCGAACGCCCCTCCGCCGGGGGCGGAAGGGCGTTCGTCGACGTGCCGTGGGTCAGCCGCGCGCGGCGCCGACCGGCTGGGACGCCTCGGCGAACTCCTCGCGCGGGTCGTGCAGCTGGCCGAGGGCGACCACCTCGCGCTTGAGGAAGAACGCCAGGGTCCAGTCGACCACCACCCGGACCTTGCGGTTGAACGAGGGGATCCGGCTCATGTGGTACGTCCGGTGCATGAACCAGGCCGGCCAGCCCTTCATCTTGACGCCGTACACCTGGGCCACGCCCTTGTGCAGGCCGAGGCTGGCCACGCTGCCGGCGTGCTTGTGCTTGTACTCCACCGGCTCCCGGCCGCGGATGACGTTGACGATGTTGTCGGCCATCCGGGCGGCCTGGCGCACCGCGTGCTGGGCACTGGGCGAGCAGTACGCCCCGGGCGGGCCGGTCAGGTCGGGCACGGCCGCGCAGTCGCCCGCGCTCCACGCGCCGTCGACCACCCGGTCGCCGTCGACCACCTGCAGCGTCGGCAGGCAGGTGACCCGGCGCCGCTCGTCGCGCGGGAAGTCGGTCGCGTCCAGCAGCGGCGACGGCTTGACGCCGGCCGTCCAGACGATGGTGTCGGACTTGAAGCTGTCGCCGTCGGAGAGCTTGACCACCCCGTCGACGCAGGACTCCAGCCGGGTGTCCAGCCGGATGTCCATGTCCCGCTTGAGCAGCTGCTGGACGGTGTAGGCGCCCATGTCCCGGTCGACCTCGGGTAGCACCCGCTGGGTCGCCTCGACCAGCACCCAGCGCATGTCCGTCGGCTTCAGCTCCGGGTAGTAGCGCAGCGCGTCGCGGGCCATGTCCTCCATCTCGGCGAGCGCCTCGATGCCGGCGTACCCGCCGCCGACGAAGACGAAGGTCAGCGCGCTGCGGCGGACCTCCGGGTCGGGCGTGGCGGCCGCCACGTCGAGCCGGTCCAGCACGTGGTTGCGCAGGTAGATCGCCTCGCCGATGGTCTTGAACCCGATGCCGTGTTCGTGCAGGCCGGGGATCGGCAGGGTCCGGGAGACCGAACCGGGCGCGACCACCACGTGGTCGTACCGGATCTCCCGGGTCGGGCCGCTGATCGGCTGCACCACGGCGGTCTTGCGGTCGTGGTCGATCCGCGTCACCGCGCCCGCCACCACCTTGCACCGGCGCAACTCCCGTCGCAGCGGCACCACGGAGTGCCGCGGGGAGATGTTGCCGGCCGCCGCCTCGGGCAGGAACGGCTGGTAGGTCATGTGGGGCTGCGGGTCCACCACGATGACCTCAGCCTCACGGGAGCTGAGCTTCTTCGACAGGCGCAGGGCCGCGTAGAGACCGACGTGCCCGGCACCCACCACAAGGATCCGCTTCGGATTCACGTCATCTATCTTTCCCCGGGCGGCTCGGCTAATCCCGTCCGCGCCCCCCTTCTGTGACCGAGCACAACCCCTGTGACCTGCGCAACGTGGGCGGCTGGGGTGGCCATCGGCGGGGTCGCCCCGGGCGTCACCTGCGGCGCAGCAGCCACCCCAGCAACGCGGTCAGCCCGGCCGCGACCAGCAGACCGGCGACCGTCACCAGCTGGAATCCGCCGTCGCCGCCGGCCCCGGCGACCTCCACCAGCAGCACCCCGAGCACCGCGGCGGCGAGCACCACCGCGCCGGCCCGGATCAGCCAGCGGACCAGCACGTCCGGGTCGACCACCGCGTCGTACGGCAGCACCGCGGCCAGCGCGCAGAGGGTGTGGGTGAGGTACAGCACCGCCGCCACGGCGAGCAGCCGCCAGAGCGCGATCGGCCGGCCGTACCCGTCGGTGGCCAGCAACCACCCGCCGACGGTGACCAGCGCCGCGAAGGTCGGCCAGACCCGGCGCGGCCCGACCGCGGGCAGCACCGCCACCAGGACCAGCGCGCCGAGCGGCCGCCCGGACAGCACCTGCGCCGGGTACGCCAGCACGAAGCCCACCAGCACGCTGAGGAAGATGCCGGCGCGTACCAGCAGCGGCGTGAGGCTGACCCGACCGGCCGCGCGCCGGACCGCCCGGACGCGTTCGGTGACCGCGTCGATCATCCGCGCCCACCTTCCGTTCGCGACTGCGGGGCTCGCAAACCCGGCTCACTCCTCGCGCTCACCGGGCACCCACCCGGGGGGCGGTGGCCAGCCGGGCCACGTCGCGCAGCACCTGGTCCAGGCTGCCCGCGCCGGCCCAGCGCACCACCGGTACGCCGTGCTCGCGCAGCTGCCCGATCATCGTGTCCCGGTCCAGCCGCCACAGCCGGTACGCCACCTCCGCCCAGCCGCGGTCCTTCGGCACCGGCAGGTCGGCCGGCAGGGTGTCCACCGCGACCACGAACCGACCCGAGCGGGCCAGCCGGGCCAGCATCTGCGCCGACCGCTCGTCCAGCAGCGGGGTGAGCACCACCACCAGCGCGTCGGCGGCGAGCAGCTGCGGCCCGAACACCTGGTCGTACGGCTCGTGCGGGGAGTGCTCGGGGCGCACGTCGAGCAGCCACTCCAGCACGGTCAGGTATTGCCGGCGGCCGGTGGCCGGGCGCAGCCGGCGGGCGCTCGGGCCGTACTCGAGCATTGAGACCCGGTCGCCCCGGTGCAGGTAGTGCTCGGCGATCGCGGCCGCCGCCCGGACCGTGGTGTCCAGCACCGAGGCGGCGCCGTCGACGCCACCGGAGCGGCCCGCCTCGGCGAGCACGTCGAGCAGGACGACCACCTCCGCGTCCCGGTCGGACAGGGTGGCCGCCACGTGCAGTTGCCGGGCCCGCAGCGAGACCCGCCAGTCGATGCGGCGCAGCCGGTCACCGGGCGCGAAGACGCGCACCCCGGCCAGTTCACCGCCCTCGCCGGGCCGGCGCGAGTGGTGCGCGCCGACCAGGCCGGCGGCCCGGGGCATCGCCTCGACCGCCTCGAACGGCTCGGTCTTCGGGTAGACCCGGGTGCGGACCGGTTCGGTGATCACCGCGCGGGAGACGAGCAGGCCCTGCGCGGCGGCGACCCGTGCTCCGGCCGGGCCGACCGGGTGCCGCCCCCAGCGCAGCGCCCTGCCGGCGAGCTCCAGGTCGACAGCGGTGGCGGTGGCGAGCGAGGTGACGAACGGGCGGTCGGCCACCGCCGGGGCGCCCGGCCCGGGGGCGGTGGCGATCGCGGCGCCGGCGATACTGGCCCGCTCGATACGCAGCCAGGGGGAGACCCGGGCGCGGACCACCGTCACGTCGTAGTCCACCCTGTCCGGGTTGCCGACGGTGACCGTGCCGATGACCTCGCCCCCCTCGACCAGGTGGTCGTCCCCGCCGGCGATCCAGACCTGGGGCAGCCCGGTCGGCCGGCGGTGCAGCGCGTACGCGGTGCCGAGCGCGATCGGCACGGCCAGCACGATCAGGTCGACCCGGCCGAGCAGCACCGCCGCGATCAGCAGCAGGCCGGTCAGCAGCACCGCCCGGCCGAGCGCCCAGGTGGGCACCCAGCCGGGCGACGGTTCCGGCTCACCCGCGTCGACGGGCGGCACCGTGGATCCGGCCATCAGCGCCCGGGCCGGCCGGCGGCGTAGCTGGGCAGCGCGCCGCTGGCCGGGGCCGGAGTGCCGGAGAGCACCTCACCGACCACGAAGGACGGATCGACCCGGCGCAGCCACATCTCCGGGCGCAGCGTGATCCGGTGCGCCAGCGCCGGCACCGCGACCTCCTTGACGTCCTCCGGCACCACGTAGTCCCGGCCGGCGAGGACCGCCCGCACCCGGGCCAGCAGCAACAGCGCCAGCGATCCGCGCGGTGAGGCGCCGACCAGCACCGACGGGTGCTCGCGGGTGGCCGCCGTCAGCGCCACGATGTAGCGGCCCACCGAGTCCTCCACCACCACGTCCTCCAGCGCGGCCTGCATGGCACGCAGCGTGGCGGCGTCGACCACCGGCTTGATCTCGGCCTCCTCGCGGCGGCGGGCCATCCGCCGGCGCAGCACCTCCCACTCCTCCTCGTGCTCCGGGTAGCCGAACGACACCCGCAGCAGGAACCGGTCGAGCTGCGCCTCGGGCAGCGGGTAGGTGCCCTCGTACTCGATCGGGTTGGCGGTGGCCAGCACGTGGAACGGCTCGTCCAGCCGGTACGTCACGCCCTCGACTGAGACCTGCTTCTCCTGCATCGCCTCCAGCAGCGCCGACTGGGTCTTCGGCGGGGTCCGGTTGATCTCGTCGGCGAGCAGCAGGTTGGTGAAGACCGGCCCGGCCCGGAAGGCGAAGTCGCCACTGCGCTGGTCGTAGAGGAACGAGCCGGTGACGTCGGCGGGCAGCAGGTCCGGGGTGAACTGGAGCCGGCGGAAGTCCAGCCCGAGCGCCTGGGCGAAGGAGCGGGCGGTCAGCGTCTTGCCCAGCCCGGGCAGGTCCTCCAGCAGCACGTGGCCGCCGGCCAGGATCCCGGCGAGGACCAGTTCCAGGGCTTCCCGTTTGCCGACCACGACCTGGCCGACCGCGTCCAGCACCGCCCGGGCGAGGTGGCCGACCTCGGTGGCGGGGATCGTCCGGTCGACGTCGTTCATCAGAGCTTCTCCAGTTCGGCGACGATCGCCGCGAGGTCACGCGGCGACGGGGTACGGCGGGGCGGGGTCTCCAGGAACGTCCACAGCCGCTCGCCCAGCAGGGCGCGGGCCCGGGCCGGATCCGACTCGCGGGTCACGCCGTGTCGCTGGCGCAGCCGCTCGTCGGCCAGCTCACCGAGCCGGGGCAGGATCACCTTGGTGAACCGTTCCGGCCGGGTGGCGGACCAGTCCAGCGGGACCTCCCAGCCGTTGATCGCGGTCCGCAGCGCGTCCCGGGCGCCCCAGTTCCAGACGCCGTCGTCCATGCCGACCGAGGCCCGGGGTCCGGCGCCCGGCAGCGGCGGCGGGGGCGTCAGCGCGGCGACGATCCGGCGCACCGCGAAGAGCGCGACCACCCCGGCGACCAGGATCAGCAGGGAGACCCGCAGGCCGACCGCGCGCAGCCCGGCGACCAGCACGACCACCACCGCCGCCATGCCGGCCAGGGCGCGCAGCACCCGCCCGACCCGGCCGCCCCGGTCCCGCTCGTCGGCCCGGGGCCGTTCCTCCTCGAAGCTGAGCAGGTCGTCGATGCTGGTGCTGCTCATGAGGCCGGCTCCGCCCCAACCACCGTGGTGAGTTCACCACGCAGCCGGCGCAGCGCGGCGCGGGCCTGGTCCCGGGTGTGTTCGTCGACCGGGTGGGTGGCGTACCGCGCCTCCCGGTAGACGTGGGCGAACTCGGCCAGCACGTCGGCGCTGACGATCGCCGGCACACCGGCGGCCGGGTCCCCGCGCAGCAGCCGGGTGACCAGGTCGGTGGGGGTGTCCCCGGGCAGCCGGGGGACGCCGGCCGCGGCGGCCGCCTCCTCCAGCCGGACCCAGCAGGCGATCACCGCGGTCCGCGGGTCGGTGTCCCGGTCGTCCAGCTCGACCAGGCCGGCGTCGAGGGCGGCGACCACCTCGCGGGCGGTGCCCTCGGCGGTACGCCGGGCCGGCTGCACCGGCAGCGCCCGGGTGGTCCGGCGGATCGCGCCCCGGACCAGGGTCCAGGCCAGGTAGCCGAACGCGACCAGCGCGGCCAACCCGAGCAGCACGATCGCCACGGTGCCGAGCCACTGCGGGAGCTGCGCCCTGGTGGCCTCCCCCGCGTCCCGTGGCTCGACCGGTATCGACGGCGGCGGTTCCACCGACGGGTAGTCCGGGACGTAGGGGACGTTGTCGGCGGCGGGCGGAATCCGGCTCGCGCCGATCGACGAGTGCGCGGCCGCCAGCGCGGCGACGGCGAGCAGGGCGACCACTGCCGCCACCGGCCACCACCTGCGCAACCCGCTCAGATCCATCCGGGACTACCTCCGGACCTTCGGGGCACACCGCAACGGTCGGTGAGTTCCGTCCGTCATCGTCACCGCCCCGCCGTTTCAGTCCACCCCGGCCAACCGCTTCGCCCGGGCAAACACATCGTCCAGCATCCCTGGTGTCAGCCGTCCCGTGAAGGTGTTCTGCTGGCTGACGTGGTAGCAGCCGAGCAGCTCCGGGGCGGCCGTGCCGGACCAGTGTGCCCCATGCGCGAACGCCGGTCGCGGGCTGGGCGGGGGCTGGCCGTACACCGCGCGCAGCACCGGCCACCACGCGGCCCAGGCGAACGCGCCCAGCGCGACCACGACGCGCAGGGTGGGACGGATCAGCGCGACCTCTCGGTGCAGCCACGGCGCGCAGGTGTCCCGCTCCTGCGGGGTGGGCTTGTTGTCCGGCGGCGCGCAGCGCACCGCGGCGAAGATCCGGGTGTCCCGCAGGGCGAGGCCGTCGTCGGCGGAGACGCTGGTCGGCTGGTTGGCCAGGCCGGCGCGGTGCAGCGCGGCGAAGAGCACGTCGCCGGAGCGGTCGCCGGTGAAGATCCGCCCGGTGCGGTTGCCGCCGTGCGCGGCGGGGGCCAGGCCGAGGATGGCGATGCGCGCGTCCGGAGCGCCGAAGCCGGGCACCGGCCGGCCCCAGTACTCCTGGTCACGGAAGGCCGCCCGGCGGGTCCGGGCCACCTCCTCTCGCCAGTCGACCAGCCGGGGGCAGGCGAAGCAGTCGCTGACCGCGCCGTCGAGGTCGGCCAGGTCGGTCGCCCGCGCGGCGCGGGCGACCACCTCCTCGGGCGTACGCGGCTCAGCCAAGCTTGGCCCGGAAGAGTTCGAGGGTACGGGCCCAGGCGGTGGCGGCGGCCCGCTGGTCGAAGTTCTCCGGCCGGTCCTCGTTGAAGAAGGCGTGCGCGGTGCCCGGGTAGTCGTAGGTCTGGCAGCTGCCGCCGGCGGTCTCGATCGCCCGCCGGACGGTCTGTACGCCGTCGGCGGCGGAGAGGCCGTCCGCTTCCGAGCAGTGGATGTGCGCGGCCTTGCCGGCGTAGTCGGCCCACTCGGCGCGCATCCCGTCCCACGGCAGCCGGGGGTAGAACGCGGCGGTGGCGACGATCCGCTCGGAGCGGGTGGCCGCCCAGAGAGCCAGGCTCGCGCCGGCACAGAACCCGGCGCACCCGACCTTGCCGGCGACCTCGGGACGGCCGGCGAGGTAGTCGGCGGCGTTGGCGATGTCCGCCGCCGCCTCGTCCATCTGCCGGGCGTTCAGCATCTGCCGGGGCTCGTCCGGCTTGCTGGCCGGGCCGCCGTGCCGGAAGTCGGGAGCGAGGGCGACGAAGCCGGCCTCGGCGAACCGGTCGACGACGGCCTGGACGTGGGGCACCAGCCCCCACCAGTCCTGGATGACGATGACCGCGGGGCTCGCCGCACCGCCGGAGGGTATCGCGAGATACCCCTCGCTCGTCCCCCCGTTGCTGGTGAAGCTCACCATTTCGCCCATCGACCCGTCCTCCTAGCGGTCAGTCATCGTTGGCTGGTCGCCCAGTGGTCCTACGTGCCGGTAGCCTGCCACGCCCCCACCGTCGGCGGGAAGACGCTGGAACAGTGGCATTCACCTCCCGTTCGCCTCCCGGTACGCCGACGGCGGCGCGGAGGTCTCCGCGCCGCCGTCAGGGTTGCCCTACGGGGAGGTCAGGCCTTCTTGGTGAGGCAGAGCAGGTAGCCCTTCTTGCCCGGCTCGATGCTGTAGAAGACGTACCCGTCCTCACCCTCCTTGATGTACTGCTCGCAGGCCTCGCCGGTCTTGGCCTGCGCCTCGGTCTGGCCGTCGACCCGGCCGACCACGTTGTACACCGCCTCGGTGGAGGTGCAGTCGACGACCTTGGCGTTGTCGACCTCCTCCTCCTCGGTGCCGGTGATCTCGGGCAGCTCGGCGATGCAGTCGCCCGCCTTGGCCTCGGCCGTCTCGTCCTTGTTCAGGAAGTTGCCGATGGCCGTGCCGAGGCCGAACTTCAGCCCGGCGATGACCAGGAACACGACGATCGCGCCCACGACGCCGAGCACCTTCTTGCCGCCGGACTTCTTCGACTCCGGCTCCGCCGGGGGCGGCGCCTGGACACCCGGCTGCGACTGCGGGGCGTCCGGGGCGGGGGGCGGTGCGACCTGCTCTGACACGGATTTTCCTTCCGAGGGGTTGATGAGCAGACGACACCGTAACGATCACCGGAGGACCACGCTGCCCCGCCGACCTCATCCGTTCAGCTATTTCCCAGCTTCGGCGAGCACGCCGAGACCCCGGTCACGACACGGCGGGTGACCGAGGTCTCGAGCAGCGTGCTCAGGGGGTGGCGGTCGGGGTGGGCGTGCCGCTCGGGCTCGCCGTCGCGCCCGGGGTCGGCGTGCCGGTGGCGGCCGGTCCGCCGGTGGGCTCCGGCGCGCCGGTGGCCGCCGGCGTCGGGGTGCCCAGCGGGGGCACCGTCGGCGCGGGTGCGGCCGGGGCGCGCGGCGCGAAGGGCGCCTGGTCCGGGCAGTACGGGTACGTCCGCAGCAGCGGGTTGCCGGTGCCGCTCGGGTCGCGCGGGTCCGGGCAGTCCGGGTAGCCCAGCCGGATCGGGGCGCCGTTCTGGTCGAACAGGCGCGCGTCCTCCACCAGCCGGCCCTCGCTGTCGTAGACGAAGACGTCCCGCACCCGCTCGTACGGGTTGTCCACCGAGATCGCGTCGTAGCCGTAGTCCTGGTAGCCCGCCCGGTCCTCCGCGTTGGCCAGCCCGGCCAGGGCGAAGACGACGAGCACCAGGCTGGCCGCGTGCATCGCCCAGCGCGGCCAGCGTCGCAGCCGCGCCGAGCGGTGGCCCAGCCAGATCGAGGCGAGCAGGAAGCCGACCAGCATCACCAGCCCGCCGACCAGCTCGCCGCCGAAGCGCGGCAGCAGGCCGAAGCTGCCGCCGGTGGTGATCACGGTGACCAGCATGGCGGCCAGGTAGCCGCGCACCACCCACCAGGCCGGGCGGAGCAGCCGCAGGAACTCGCTCGCCCGCGCGTACCCCAGCAGCGGGCCGAGCTGGGTGTCCAACTGGCGCGCCTGGCGGCGGGTCCGGCCCACGACGGCGGCCACCCGCTGGTCGAGGTTCCGCCCGGCGGCGGTGGCCGGCGCGCCGGCGGCGGCCCGCAGCTCGGCCGCGTACGCCTCGGGCTCGCCGAGGCGCTCGACCAGCGAGCCGTCGGCCTCGGCGGCCACCTCGGCGAGGTGCTCCGGCAGGTCCTCGGTCAGTTCGTCGCGGACCTCCGCCGGCAGGTCGGCCAGCGCGGCCCGGACCCGCCCGACGTAGTTCGCGATCTCCTGCTCCGTGACGGTCATGCCGCCATCCCCCGATCGTCGAGCAGTGTGTCCATGGTGGTGGCGAACGAGCGCCAGAGCTTGCCGGAGCGGGCGAGCTGGTCCCGCCCGGCGGCGTTGAGGGAGTAGTACTTGCGGTGCGGGCCGGACTCGCTGGGCACGACGTACGTGGTCAGCAGGCCGGCGGCGAAGAGCCGGCGCAGGGTGCCGTAGACGGAGGCGTCGCCGACCTCCTCCAGGCCGGCCTCGCGCAACCGGCGGAGGATGTCGTAGCCGTAGCCGTCCTCCTCGCGCAGCACGGCGAGGACCGCGAGATCCAGCACGCCCTTCAGCAGCTGTGTGGTGTCCACGACTCGAACACTACTGTGCGGTGCGGAGTACCGTCAACGAAACAGTACTTCGCCGCGCCGGTGGCCGCCCGTCCTCCGCCCGCCTAGGGTCGGGGCATGTCGTGGAGCAGCTACGGATCGTTCCTGGTCTTCGCCCTGGTGCTGATCCTGATTCCCGGCCCGGACTTCGCCGTGGTCACCCGCAACACCCTGGCCTCGGGGCGGCGGCGCGGCGTGTGGAGCGCCGTCGGCGTCACCGGTTCCAACGCGGTGCAGGGCGTCGCGGCGGCCGCCGGCCTGGGCGCGCTGGTCGTCCGCTCCCAGCCGCTGTTCGAGGCGATCCGCTGGGCCGGCGTGGCCTACCTGGCGTACCTCGGCGTGCAGGCGTGGCGCTCGGCGTGGATCGGCCGCTACCCGCCGCTCGCCGGTGACGCGGCTCCGCCCGGTCAGGCGGTGGCCGGCTTCCGGCAGGGCTTCCTGTCCAACATCACCAACCCGAAGGTGCTCGCCTTCTACCTGGCCGTGCTGCCGCAGTTCGTCGGCGGTTCGGCGCCGCTGGCGGTGCTGATGGCGTTCGCGCTCAGCCACGCGGTGCTCTCGCTGCTGTACCTGCTGGTGCTGGTCGGCGCCCTGCACCGGGCGCGGCAGATTCTCTCCCGGCGGCGGGTGCGCCGCTGGCTGGACGGGCTGACCGGGTTCGCCCTGCTCGGCTTCGGCGCCCGGCTCGCCACCGAACGCGCCTGACCGCTACGGCGTCACGGCTGGAGGCTCCAGGCGATGCCGTCGAGGATGTCGTGCTCGGAGGCGACCACCGAGGGCATCCCGGCCCGCTCCATGATCACCCGGAGCACCAGGGCGCCGGCGCCGATCACGTCGGCCCGGCCCGGGTGCATCACCGGGATCGCCAGCCGCTGCTCGCAGGTCTTGCCGAGCAGGTCGGCGGTCACCTCCGCCACCGCCTCGTACGACACCCGGGCGTGGTGGATGCGGCCCGGGTCGTACTCCTGGAGCCCCTCGGCGATGGCGACCACGGTGGTGACCGAGCCGGCGAGCCCGACCAGGGTGGCGGCCTCCCGGCCGGGCACGACCTCCAGCGCCCGGTCGACGGCGACCGCGATGTCGGCCTGCGCGGCGGCGATCTCGTCCAGGCTCGGCGGGTCGCCGTGCAGGTGCCGCTCGGTCATCCGGACGCAGCCGATGTCCATCGAGACGGCCGCCTCGACCCCGCCGGTGCGGGTGCCGACCACGAACTCGGTCGAGCCGCCGCCGATGTCGATGACCAGGAAGGGCTCGCGTGCGTCGGCGGGCAGCCCGCGCACCGCGCCGGTGAAGGAGAGGCGCGCCTCCTCGTCACCGGTCACCACCTCGGGCGCGACCCCGAGGGTCCGCTCGACCATCTCCCGGAAGTCGGCGGCGTTGGAGGCGTCCCGGGACGCCGACGTGGCGCACATCCGGATCCGCTCCGCGCCGAGCTTGTCGATGTCGGCGGCGTACGAAGCCAGCGCCACCCGGGTCCGCTCGATCGCCTCCGGGGCCAGCCGGCCGGTCTTGTCGACGCCCTGGCCGAGCCGGACGATCTCCATCCGCCGGCTCAGGTCGACCAGCGGCGCCTCCGGCCCGGCGTCGGTGGCGGGCAGGTCGGCCACCAGCAGGCGGATCGAGTTGGTCCCACAGTCGATGGCGGCCACGCGCGTCGTCACGGCAGCAACCCTACGGCAGTCGGCAGCCCTCGGCCCGACGGTCCGGCCCCGACCGACCATCCACTCAGAGGCGCAGCAGCATGCGGGTGTTGCCCAGGGTGTTCGGCTTGACCCGCTCCAGGTCCAGGAACTCGGCGACGCCCTCGTCGTACGAGCGCAGCAGCTGCTCGTAGACCGGCTGCGGCACCGGCGCGCCGTCGATCTCGGTGAAGCCGAACGAGCCGAAGAACCGGGTCTCGAAGGTGAGCACGAAGATCCGGGAGACGCCGAGGTCGCGGGCGGCGTCGATCAGCTCCCCGACGATCCGGTGGCCGAGCTTGCGACCCCGGCACGACGGGTCCACCGCTACCGTCCGGATCTCGGCCAGGTCCTCCCACATCACGTGCAGCGCGCCGCAACCGACCACCGCGTCGTCGCCGGCCCGGACCGCCACCCGGAACTCCTGCACGTCCTCGTAGAGGGTGACGGTGGCCTTGCTGAGCAGCCGCCGGTCGTCGGTGTAGGTGTCCACCAGCCGCCGGATGCCGCGTACGTCGCGGGTGCGGGCCCGGCGGACGACGATCTCGTCCGCGGCGACCCGGTCCGGTTCGGCGACCCCGGTCATTCGGCCGCCGGCACGTCCACGCACGGCCCGGCGGTCCACCAGGGCTCCACCAGCTCCAGCGTCTCGTCGCCGAACGGGTTCACCCCCGGCCCGGCGGCCAGCGCGTGACCGAGGTGCACGTGCAGGCACTTCACCCGCCCGGGCATGCCGCCGGCGGAGATGCCGGCGATCTCCGGCACGTGGCCGATCGCCTCCCGGCGGGTGAGGTAGTCCTGGTGCGCGGCCCGGTAGCGGGCGGCCAGCTCCGGGTCGGTGGCGAGCCGGTCGGCCATCTCCTTCATCAGCCCGGCGGACTCCAGCCGACTGCACGCCGCCGTCGCCCGGGGGCAGGTCAGGTAGTACAGCGTCGGGAAGGGGGTGCCGTCGGCCAGCCGCGGCGTCGTCTCCACCACGTCGGGCAGGCCGCACGGGCAGCGGTGGGCCACCGCCCGGGTACCCCGGGGCGGGCGGCCGAGCTGCGCGGCCACCGCGGCCAGGTCGGCCTCGGTGGCCGGTTCCCGCTGCGGCAGGGGTACGGAGTCCGCCGCCGGCTCCTGCGGTGGTACGACAGTCACGGTGCCCATCTCTCGTTCGGTGCCCGGCCGGTGCTCACTTGTCGGGCTGCTCGGCGTTGGCGGCCTCCACGCTCGACCAGAGGGTGTCGTACCAGGGGTCCGGGGTGGTCGGCCGGGCCGGGGTGCCGCGGCCGGCGTCCCGGGCGGCGCCCTCCGGGTCGTTGAGCAGGATCACGATCTTCTCGCCCGGCCGGGTCATGAAGAACCGCTCCCGGGCCTTGGTCTCGATGAACGCGTCGTCCTGCCACTTGGCCGCCTCGGCGGACAGGTCGGCGATCAGCTTCTCCTGCTTCGCCTGGGACGCCTCCATCCGCTCGATGTCGGCCTGCTGGTCCAGGTAGACCCGCACCGGATAGGTGTAGGCCAGGGCGAGCGCGATCAGCACCGCGAAGAGCACGGTGGCCCGCCCGGTGAAGCGCCGGGGGTGGGGTGCGGTGAGCCGCTTGACCGAGCCACCCGCCGCCGCACGACGGGCGGCGGCGGGCCGGTTCGCGGAGCGTACGCCCTCGGCACCGCGGGCGGCACCGGGCGCGCGGCCGGCGGCGGCGCGCGGGTCGGCACGGACCCCGCCGTCGCGGACCGATCCCCGGGCGGCCCGGCTCCCGCCCGGCCGGCCCGGCTGACCCGGCCGGCGGGCGGGACGCTGACCGCCCGGTGTGCGGCGCTGCTGCATCGTCACACCCCTCCCCCGAGGCTTCGCGGGACTCAGGCCGAACGGTAGCGCGGGAACGCGCCCGCCCCGGCGTACCGCGCCGCGTCGGCCAGCTCCTCCTCGATCCGCAGGAGCTGGTTGTACTTCGCCACCCGGTCCGAACGGGCCGGGGCGCCGGTCTTGATCTGGCCGCAGCCGGTGGCCACCGCCAGGTCGGCGATGGTGGTGTCCTCGGTCTCGCCGGAGCGGTGGCTCATCATGCACATGAAGCCGGCCCGGTGGGCCAGGTCCACCGCGTCGAGGGTCTCGGTCAGCGAACCGATCTGGTTCACCTTGACCAGCACGGCGTTGGCGGCCTTCTCGGCGATGCCCCGGGCGATCCGCTGCGGGTTGGTGACGAACAGGTCGTCGCCGACGATCTGGATCCGGTCGCCGATCGAGGCGGTCAGCGTCTGCCAGCCGCTCCAGTCGTCCTCCGACAGCGGGTCCTCGATCGACACGATCGGGTAGTCGCCGATGAGCTTGGTGTAGTAGTTGCTCATCTCCTCGGCGGTCTTCGTGGCGCCCTCGAAGGTGTAGGTGCCGTTGTCGAAGAACTCGGTGGCGGCCACGTCGAGCGCGAAGACGATGTCGGTGCCGAGCCGGTAGCCGGCCTTCTCCACCGCCTCGGCGATCAGGTCCAGCGCAGCGGAGTTGGTGGGCAGGTTCGGCGCGAAGCCGCCCTCGTCGCCCAGCCCGGTGGAGAG
Source organism: Micromonospora sp. S4605 (assembly GCF_003176715.1). Classification (NCBI taxonomy): domain Bacteria; kingdom Bacillati; phylum Actinomycetota; class Actinomycetes; order Micromonosporales; family Micromonosporaceae; genus Micromonospora; species Micromonospora sp. S4605. The sequence goes on along the minus strand of NZ_QGSW01000171.1, from coordinate 10,083 downwards.
GTCCTTCTTCTTCAGCACCGACTTCAGCGCGTGGTAGACCTCGGCGCCGGAGCGCAGCGCCTCGCGGAAGCTCGGGGCGCCGATCGGGGCGATCATGAACTCCTGGATGTCGACGTTGGAGTCGGCGTGCGCCCCACCGTTGAGGATGTTCATCATCGGCACCGGCAGCAGGTGCGCGTTCGGGCCGCCCAGGTAGCGGAAGAGGCTCAGCTCGGCGCTGCCGGCGGCGGCCTTCGCGACCGCCAGGGAGACCCCGAGGATGGCGTTGGCGCCCAGCTCGGACTTGGCGTCGGTGCCGTCGATGTCGAGCATCTTCTGGTCGATGAGCCGCTGCTCGCTGGCCTCGTAGCCGATCAGCTCGTCGACGATCTTGTCCTCGACGTTGGAGACCGCCTTCTCCACGCCCTTGCCCTGGTAGCGGTCGGCGTCACCGTCGCGCAGCTCGATCGCCTCGAAGGCGCCGGTGGAGGCGCCGGAGGGCACCGCGGCGCGGGCCACCGTGCCGTCGTCCAGGCCGACCTCGACCTCGACGGTCGGGTTGCCCCGCGAGTCGAGAATCTCCCGGGCGACGATTCCCTCGATGGTTGCCACTGAGTCGCTCCTCGTTTGTGTGGTTCCGGTCCGTATGGGCCGCGACGGTGCGGCTGAGGCAGGTGTTGAACGCAGCGTATCGGGCGGCGGTCGGGGCCGGGCCGTCCGGGCACACCGGGCCTGCCCGCTCGGACGCAGCTTGACCCGAAACCTGCCCCCGACGGCGGGTTACTCGGACATTCCCGGATTCTCGTACCTCAACCGGCAACGGGTTTGCGTACCGTGGACCCGATCGAGGAGGCTGGGCGCCATGCCCGCCGCCTCGACCACCCTCCGTACGCTCGCCGTGTCGGTCATCGCGTCGCTCACCGTCACCGGCTGTCAGGCCCTCGACGACGCCGGCCGGGCGATCGGGCGGTCCGACCTGGTCAACGATCTCGCCGCCCGGCTGGACCGGGCACTGGAGCTGACCTACTCCGCCGACTACCAGCTGCCGGGCGGGCAGACCGCCAGCATCGCCCAGGCGCAGCAGCCGGCGCGCTCCGCGTACACCTACCCGGGTGGCAGGCTGACCGTCACCGACGAGGCCACCACCCGCTGCGAGACCACCGGCGCCCGGACGACCTGCACCCTGGAGGCACCGCCGGCGCCGAACAGCAAGCCGTCGGTGACCGTGTTCACCGAGGCCAAGCGGCGCGGCCTGGTCACCCCGCCGGTCGTGGTGGGGATGTTGACCGAGGCCGCGCTCGACCCGGACGCGGTGATCACGCAGAGCGACACCACCCTGGCCGGGCGGCACGCCACCTGCGTGGACGTACGCCAGGCCGCCGGCAACTTCACCGCCTGCGTGACCACCGAGGGCGCCCTGGGCAGCTTCACCGGGCAGGTCGACGGCAAGCCGGTGGAGCTGGCCCTGAGCCGCTACCGGGAGACCGTCGACCAGACGGCCTTCGACCTGCCGCCCGGCGCCGCCGTGGTCGACCGCCGCACGGCCGACTCGTGACCGCGGCGACCGGCGCCGGCGCCCGCTTCGTGCCCGGGGCGGGGCACGCCGGGCCGCCGGCGCCGGACGACCCGGCGCTGCTGGTGGCCGGCCGGAAGCTGCTGGTCGGCGCGGACGGGCGGTTCCTCCGGATCGCCGACCTGCCCGCCGGCACCGACTGGCTGCCGCTCGGCACGCTCGACGGCGTCCCCGTCTGGGGCGCCGCCCGGCCGGTCGAGCACGCCGGCGACCGCTCGGGTGGTGGCGAGGACGGCACCGGGCACCCGGGCCGCTGGTTGAGCTGGCGGGCGCTCGCCGCCGAGGTGCCGGAGCCGCTGGCCGCGCTGGCCGGGCGGGCCCTGCAGGTGGTCACCTGGCGGCACGCCCACCGCTGGTGCGGCGCCTGCCGGGCCGAACTGGCCGACGTGCCGGGCGAGTCGGCCCGGCGCTGCCCCGACTGCAACCTGTACGTGCCGATGCAGCTCTCCCCGGCGGTGCTGGTGGCGATCACCCGCCCCGGTCCGGCCGGCCGCCCCGACGAGCTGCTCCTGGTCCGCCACTCGTACGGGCCGACCGAGCTGTGGGCGCTGGTCGCCGGCTTCGTCGAGGCCGGCGAGACGCTGGAGGAGGCGGCGCACCGGGAGGTCGGCGAGGAGGTCGGGCTGGCCCTGGACCGGCTGACCTACTTCGGCAGCCAGCCGTGGGCGATGTCCGGCCCCGGGGTGCTGCTCGCCGGGTTCACCGCCACCGCCGCCGACCCGGCCGCCGAGCCGGTCGTCGACGGGCGGGAGCTGACGCAGGCGCGCTGGTTCCCGCTGGACGCGCTGCCGGCGGAGCTGCCGCCGGCGTACTCCATCTCGCGCTGGCTGATCGACGCGGCGGTGGCCACGGCGCGGGCCTGACCGGCGACGGCCGGCGGCCCGGCGCCGGGCGGGCCGGCGGCGACGGCCGGCACCGGGAACCCCGGTGGGCCGCTCAGACGCCGAGCAGGGTGCGCAGGTGGCGCGGGGGCGGGCAGTCGTGGGCGAGCATCGCGTCGTGCCAGTCGCGCACCGACACGCCGTCCGGACGCGCGGCGGCGATTTCGGCCACCTCGCTGTAGCCGACGAAGTAGGTCGACAGCTGGGTCGAGGTGAGCAGCGCGCGTCGCCACTTGCCGGCCGCCTCCCCCTCCTCCTGGAAGCCGCGTCCGGTCATCAACGCCATCGCCTCGGCCTCGGGCAGTTCCTCGCAGTGCACCAGCTGGTCGAGCAGCGCGTTGATGGTCATCCGCAGCTGCATCTTGAGCTGCTGCAGCCGCACCGGCAGGCCGCCGAAGCCGAGCCCGGCCATTAGCTCCTCGGTGTAGACCGCCCAGCCCTCGATGAACGGGCCGGAGCGCGCCACCGCCCGCACCCGGGTGCCCCCGACGTACCGACGGGCGTGGGCGAGCTGGAGGAAATGCCCGGGCATCGCCTCGTGCACGGTCAGGTTGCGGATCATGTGGTCGTTGTACTCGCGGTAGAACGACTCCACCCGGTGCGCCGGCCAGTCGGCCGGGGTCGGCGCGATGCAGTAGAAGGTGGGCACGTTCGCCGTCTCCAGCGGGCCGGGCGAGTCGCAGTAGGCGACCGCCACCCCCCGGGCGAACTCCGGCATCACCTGGATCACGCACGGGTCGTCGACCAGGGTGACCAGGTCGTGCGCGCGGACGAAGTCGCTCGCCTCGTCCAGCGTCACGCCGGCCAGGTCCACGATGGAGTGGTCGTCCGGGTGCTCGGCGGCGAGCAGGTCCAGCGCCCGGCGCACCGTCTCGTCGTCGGCCGGGCCGCCGACCAGCTCGACCGCCGCCGCGCGGATCTCCTCGGTCACCCGGTCCAGGTTGGCCCAGGCGCGGCGTTGGATCTCGGCGGCGCCCAACTCGGTGTCCAGGGTGTGCCAGAGCCGCGCCTCCCAGCGGCGCCGACCCAGCCGCGGGTCCCGCCCGGGGCCGGCGTCGGCGGCCAGGCCGGTGCGCAGCCAGGCGACGAACTCCTCCAGCGCCGCGATGGCCGCGGTCGCCGCCGGCTCGACCCGGTCGTGCAGCGCGGGCGCCTGGGTGAGCAGCGCCGACACCTCGTCGCGGATCAGCGCCGCCGTGCCGGTGAACTGCCCGACCGCCGTCTCGGCGTGGATCCTCGGCATGTCCCGCAGCGTCGCGCGCGCGGTGGCCAGCGCGTCCGGTACGGCGGCGAGCCGGCCGGCCAGGCTCTCCAGCCGAACCTCGGCCGGGGCGTACGGGCGGGCGACCAGCGCGTGCAGCAGCGGGCCGGGGTTGTGCCGCAGCGGGTCCCACTCGTGGGTACGGATCTCGGTCGCCTCGAACAGCGCCCGGTCGACCAGGCCGGTCAGCAGCGCGTGGTCGACCTGCTCCTCGACGTCCAGCGCGTCCGGATCGAGCTCGGAGAGCGCGTGCGCGGCGTCGGTCAGCATCGCCCGGTCGGCCGCCACGGCGCTGGCGGAGAGGTCCGGCAGCCGGTCGTCGTACCGGTGGTCTCCCGCCGACGAGGCCAGCCCCGGCCGGCTCTCCAGCAACGCCTCGACGATCCGCTCCGCCACCACCCCGAACGACTCCACCCACCGACCCTAACCAACGCGGCCGTCCGCCGCGCCGCACTCGCCCGGCGCGTTGATCATGAAGTTGGTGTCATCCGCCTCGGCGTCTCGCGACAACAACTTCACGATCAACCGGACTGGTCGGGGGTGCGGGCGGTGCGTTCGGCAGCGCGGACGGCGTCGGCGTAGGCGAGGGTGGTGCGGCGGAGGGCGGCTTCGGGGTCGATTCCTGCCTCGCGGGCGGCGGCGACGGTGGCGAGCAGGCTGGCGCCGAGTCTGGCCTCGGGGTCCACCTGGGACTCGGCGAGCGGAGGCGGCACGGCCAGACCGATGCGGGCGGCCCGCTCCAGGATCTTCGCGGCCAGCGCGAGCGCGGGCTGGCTGGGTGCCACCCCGTCCAGCACCGAGCCGCGCGGCTTCTCGGCCCGCTTGATCCGCTCCCAGTTCTCGGTGATCTCGTCCAGGGTGCCCGCCTCGGCGCCGGCGAAGACGTGCGGATTGCGCCGGATCATCTTGTCGACCAGCCCGCCGGCCACGTCGTCGACGTTCCACCGCTCACCCTCGGGCAGCTCCTCGGCCAGCCGGGCGTGCAGCACCACCTGGAGCAGCACGTCACCCAGTTCCTCGCGGAGCGCGTCGGTGTCCCCGGCGCCGATCGCGTCGTACGCCTCGTAGCACTCCTCGAGCAGGAACCTTGCCAGGCTCTCGTGGGTCTGGGCCCGCTTCCACGGGTCGCCGCCGGGCGACGCCAGCCGGTCCATCACCGCTACCGCGTCCAGCAGCCGGGCGCCGGGCGGATCCCACGAGCCGTACATCAGCTCCAGCTCGGCCAGGCCCGGCTCGCGGGCCAGCCGCAGCCCCAGCTCCCGGGCCAGCGACTCGTCGCCGGTCGGCCCGGCCAACCAGACAGCGGTGCCGCGCGCGGCGGCCGCGTCCAGCAGCGCGGTGGTCGCCGCGCCCTCGACCACGGTGACCTCGGCGCCCGCCGCGCGGACCGCCGTGGTCAGCTCGCTCTCCGCGCCGGCCAGCACCGGTGCCTGCCGTACGACGTCCCAGGCCGCCGCGGTCAGCAGACCGGCCGGCAGCCGGGGCGAGGTGACCAGCAGGACGATCCGGGGCATGCTCAGAGGTCGGTCACCGCGTCGGAGCCGGGCTCCCCGAGCGGCACGCTCACCGCGGCGGCGTCACCGGAGAAGCTGAGCACCGGGAACTCCAGCGGCCGGTAGCGCGGGTTGACCGTGACGTCGTAGGACCCGACCGCCTCGGCCAGCGTGTTGCGGGTGGCCAGCGCGCTGCGCAGCTGGTCGCCGTCGAGCTGGCCGGCCGCGGCCTCGTCGGTCACGTCGGCCGGGATCGCGCCCGCCTTGCGGCCGGCGGCGATCAACGCCGCCATCTCCTGCTCGGTCGGCGCGACCGGCGCCGCGGCCGGCACGCCGGACAAACAGGTGTAGAGGTCGGCCAGCTGCTGGACGTACCCGGTCTCCGGCGAGAGGCCGAGCTGCTGGGCGACCTGCTGCGGCGCCGCCTGCCCGCGCGGCTGGTAGTTGCGCTCGGCCGAGACCCGCTCGCACACCTCGCTCAGCACCAGCACGCTCGCCACCTGGCGACGCGCGGGCAGCTGCGGCCCGGGCAGCTCCGGCTGCTCCTCGCCGGCGCTGGGCGTGGCGGCGGGGGTCGGCGCCGGGTTCTTCACCCGCGCGTCGTCCAGCACGGCGGTGACCGCATCCTCGGTGATCCGGTGGTCACCGACGTACGCGGCGACGCCGGGCTCGGCACGGCAACCGGAGAGGGCGACGAGGCCGACCGCCACGCTGGCGACGGCGACAAGACGGCGAGCACGCATGGGGGTCACTCTCTCACGCCATCCCGCACCGCTGTGACACCCCCCACCTCCCCGGGCGCCCACCGCACCGCCAGCCCCGGCGCAGCGGCCTGGCGCGCATCCGCAGGCACGACTTGAGGGCGGCTGCCCGGGCCTTGCCGGGGCGCGGGGCGCTCCGCCGGTGCCCCGCACCGGGCCGGCTCGTCGACCCGCCCGAGGCGCACCGCCCCGGCGGCCGGGGAGGGCGTCGAGCTCTCCCCGGCGGCGCCGGCTCGTTCTTCGACACCGGCGCCCTGGCGGGGCTCGGCGGCACCGTCGGCGTCAGCTGTTTCGGGTCAGGCGGTCGCGCCGGCCGGGACCGCCGGGGCCGGGTCGCCGAGGACGTCGGCGAGGAGCTGCGCGCACCACTGGAGCAGCGCCTGGTCGCGCAGCGGCTCGCCGCCCACCCGCCGGGTGCTCGGGCGGGGCACGCTGACCTGGTCGAGCGCGGACTTGTAGACCGCGTCCGGGTGGTAGCGCTTGAGCCGCAGCTGCTTGGAGTCCGGCAGCGGCAGCGGGCCGAACCGGATGTGCTTGCCCTGCATGCTCACGTCGGTGAGGCCGTACCGGCGGGCGAGCAGCCGGAACCGGGCCACCGCGACCAGGTTCTGCACCGGAGCGGGCGGTTCGCCGTACCGGTCGGTCATCTCGGCGACGACCTCGCGCAGCCGCTCCTCGTCGCGCGCCTCGGCGAGCTTGCGGTACATCTCCAGGCGCAGCCGCTCCACGCCGACGTAGTCGTGCGGCAGGTGCGCGTCGACCGGCAGGTCGATCTTGACGTCGACCTCCTCCTCCGGGCGCTCACCCTTGAACGCCTGCACCGCCTCGCCGACCATCCGCACGTACAGGTCGAAGCCGACCCCCTCGATGTGCCCGGACTGCTCGCCGCCGAGCAGGTTGCCGGCACCCCGGATCTCCAGGTCCTTCATCGCCACGTACATGCCGGCGCCCAGCTCGGTGTGCTGGGCGATGGTGGCCAGCCGCTCGTGGGCGTGCTCGGTCAGCGGCTTCTCCGGCGGGTAGAGGAAGTAGGCGTACGCCCGCTCGCGACCCCGGCCCACCCGGCCGCGGATCTGGTGCAACTGGGCCAGGCCGAGCAGGTCGGCCCGCTCCACGATCAGGGTGTTGGCGTTCGGGATGTCGATGCCGGACTCCACGATCGTGGTGCAGACCAGCACGTCGAACTCCTTCTCCCAGAAGCCGACCATCACCTTCTCGAGCGCGTCCTCGCCCATCTGGCCGTGCGCCACCGCGACCCGCGCCTCGGGCACCAGCTCGCGGATCCGCCGGGCCGCCCGCTCGATCGACTCGACCCGGTTGTGCAGGTAGAAGACCTGCCCGTCGCGGAGCAGCTCGCGGTGGATGGCCGCGGCCACCTGCCGGTCGTCGTACGCCCCGACGGCGGTGAGCACCGGGTGCCGCTCCTCCGGCGGGGTGGCGATGGTGGACATCTCCCGGATGCCGGTGATCGCCATCTCCAGGGTGCGCGGGATCGGCGTGGCCGACATGCTCAGCACGTCGACCGAGGCCCGCATGCTCTTCAGGTGCTCCTTGTGCTCGACGCCGAAGCGCTGCTCCTCGTCGACGATCACCAGCCCGAGCGACTTGAACCGGGTGGCCGCCTGGAGCAGCCGGTGGGTGCCGATGACGATGTCGGCGGTGCCGTCGGCGGCCATCGCCAGGGTCTGCTCGGCCTCCTTGGGCGTCTGGAACCGGGACAGCTGCCGGATGGTCACCGGGAACTGGCTCATCCGCTCGGCGAAGGTGTTGTAGTGCTGCTGCACCAGCAGGGTGGTGGGCACCAGCACGGCCACCTGCTTGCCGTCCTGCACCGCCTTGAACGCCGCCCGGACCGCGATCTCGGTCTTGCCGTAGCCGACGTCGCCGCAGATCAGCCGGTCCATCGGGACCGACTGCTCCATGTCCCGCTTGACCTCCTCGATCGCGGCCAGCTGGTCCGGCGTCTCCTGCCACGGGAAGGCGTCCTCCAGTTCCCGCTGCCACGGGGTGTCCGGGCCGAAGTTGTGCCCCTTGGACGCCTTGCGGGCGGCGTACAGCTGGATCAGCTGGGCGGCGATCTCGCGGACCGCCTTGCGGGCCCGGGCCTTGGACTTCTGCCAGTCCGAGCCACCCATCTTGTGCAGGGTGGGCTGCTCGCCGCCGACGTAGCGGGAGAGCTGGTCGAGCTGGTCGGTGGGGACGAAGAGCCGGTCGCCGGGCTGGCCGCGCTTGCTCGGCGCGTACTCGATGACCAGGTATTCCCGGGAGGCGCCGTTGACCGTGCGCTGCACCAGTTCGAGGTAGCGGCCGATGCCGTGCTGCTCGTGCACCACGTGGTCGCCGGCCTTCAGCTCCAGCGGGTCGATGGTGTTGCGGCGGCGGCTCGGCATCTTGCGCATGTCGCGGGTCGAGGTGCCCCGGCCGCCGGTGACGTCGTTGCCAGTGAGCAGCACGAACCGGGACGCCTCGTCGACGAACCCGCTGGTCAGGCTGCCGCAGGTGACCAGCACCTCGCCGGGGGCCGGCGCGGTCGGCACCTCCTCGACCAGGCGGGCGCCGAGCCCGGCGTCGCGGAGCACCTCGACCGCCCGCTGGGCGGGACCGTGCCCCTCGAAGACCAGCGCGATCGACCAGCCCTCGCCGGCCCAGCGCTTCAGGTCGTCGACCACCCGGGCGGTCTCGCCGTGGTAGAGCGGGGCGGGCTGGGCGGCCAGGGTCACCGCGATGGCGTCGTCCGGGGTGACCGCGACCTCGGTCGGCTCGTCCTCCCACGGCTGGCGGGCGGGGGCGGCGGCCGCCTCGGCCAGGCCGAACGGGGCGAGCGTCCACCACGGCTGGCGCAGGGCGCGGGCCGCCGCGCGTACGTCGGCCAGGGTGCGGAAGGCGGCGGCGCCGAGGTCGACCGGGGCCTGCCCGCCGGTGGCGGCCGCGGCCCAGCTGGCCTGGAGGAACTCCTCGGAGGTACGCACCAGGTCGTGCGCCCGGGTGCGGATCCGCTCCGGGTCGCAGAGGATCACGTGGGTGCCGGCCGGCATGGTGTCCAGCAGCAGCTCCAGGCTCTCCTCGCCGAGCAGCGCCGGGACCAGCGACTCCATCCCCTCGACCGGGATGCCCTCGGCCAGCTTGTCCAGGATCTCCGCCAGCTCGGGGTGCCGCTGGGCCAGCGCGGCGGCCCGCTCGCGTACGTCGGGGGTGAGCAGCAGCTCGCGGCAGGGCGGGGCCCAGAGCTGGGCGACCTGCTCGATGGTGCGCTGGTCGGCGACGGCGAAGGTGCGGATCTCCTCCACCTCGTCGCCCCAGAACTCGACCCGGGACGGATGCTCGTCGGTGGGCGGGAAGACGTCCAGGATGCCGCCGCGGACCGCGAACTCGCCGCGCTTGGTGACCAGGTCGACCCGGGCGTACGCCATGTCGGTGAGCCGGCGCGCGACGTCCTCCAGATCGGCCTCGGCGCCGGCCGCCAGCTGCACCGGAACGAGGTCGCCGAGGCCCTTGAGCTGCGGCTGGAGCAGCGAGCGGACCGGGGCCACGACCACCCGCAACGGGCCGGTGCGGCCGTGCGCGTCGGCCGAGTCGGGATGGGCGAGCCGGCGCAGCACGGCCAGCCGCCGCCCGACCGTGTCCGACCGGGGCGAGAGGCGCTCGTGCGGCAGCGTCTCCCAGGACGGGAAGACCGCCACCTGCTCGGCTGGGAGCAGGCTGCCCAGCGCGGTGGCCAGGTCGTCGGCCTCCCGGCTGGTGGCCGTCACGGCCAGCACCGGACGGCCGGCTCCGCCGGCTTTCCCGTCGGCGTCCGCCGCGACGGCCGCGACCGCGAACGGCCGCAGCGCCGCCGGCGCGGTGATGTCCAGCCCGTCGACCTGGGCGGCACCGGAGCGCGCCAGGTCACGCGCCCGGGCCAGCCCGGGGTCGGCCAGGGCGGCGGAGAACAGACCGGTGAGCATGTGATCACTTCCGTGGGGAGTCGGCACGCGTGGACAGGCACACGACAGATGCCCCTCGTCCGGCCGGACGGGGGGTGCACGACTGCCAGCCTATCTCCGCCGCCCGACACCCCACCCCCTTCCCGCGCCCTCCGAAACGGGAAGGACCCGCCGGAGACACCGGCGCGGTGAACCGCGCCGGTGTCTCCGGC
>NZ_QGSW01000211.1:0-73056 GCF_003176715.1 Micromonospora sp. S4605 | reverse complement strand
CACCCGCCCTCGCGCCCGCTTCGCTCGGCAGCTGCCGATCAAGGGGTTCGCGCCGGCTTCCGTGCTGACGCGAACCCCTTGATCAACGGGGTTGGGCGTACCTCGGCTAGAGCCCGAGCGCGGCGGCGATCTCGGCGCGGAGGGCGGCCACGGCCTCCGTCGCCCTGGCCCGGGCCGCGGCCACGTCGCCGTCCGCGACCGGCTCGACCACCTCGAGGTACGCCTTGAGCTTCGGCTCCGTGCCGGAGGGCCGGATCACCACCCGGGCGGCTGCGGTGCGCAGGATCACCACGTCGGCCTCGGGAAGCAGGTCCTGCGCCGAGGTGACCGGGTGGCCGAGCAGGGCGGTCGGGGTGGCGGCCCGGATCCGGGCCATCGCGGTGGCGATCTCCCGCAGGTCGTCCACCCGCACCGAGAGCTGGTCGGTGTGGTGCACGCCGAACTCGGCGGCCAGCTCGTCCAGCCGGTCGGTCAGCGTCCGGCCCTCCGCCTTGAGCCCGGCGGCCAGTTCGGCCACGGTCAGCGCGGCGGTGATGCCGTCCTTGTCGCGCACGTGGTCGGGCGCCACGCAGTAGCCCAGCGCCTCCTCGTAGCCGAAGACCAGCGGCGCGCTGCCACCGCCGGCCCGGACGATCCACTTGAACCCGGTCAGCGTCTCGTCGTACGGCACGTCCCGGGCGGCGCACATCGCCCGCAGCAGGGACGACGACACGATAGTGGTGGCGTAGAGGCCGGTCACCCCGCGTCGCATCAGATGGTCGGCAAGGAGCACGCCCACCTCGTCACCGCGCAGCATCCGCCACCCGGTCGCCGCCTCCCGGACGGCCACCGCGCAGCGGTCCGCGTCCGGGTCGTTGGCAATGGCGAGGTCCGCGCCGGTCGACTCGGCGAGCGCCACCAGCAGGTCCACCGCCCCCGGCTCCTCCGGGTTGGGGAACGAGACGGTCGGGAACGCCGGATCCGGTTCGGCCTGCTCCGGCACCACCCCGGGCACCGGGAAGCCGGCCCGCGCGAAGGCCGCGGTGAGCACGGCGGCCCCCACCCCGTGCAGCGGGGTGTACGCCACGGCGAGGTCCCGCGGCCCGTCCGGCGCGATCACCGCGGCGGCCCGCTCGACGTAGGACGCCACCAGGTCGTCGCCGAGCACCTGGCCGGGCGGGCCGAGCGGCACCTCGGCCAGCGGGCCGACGGCCCGGATCGCGGCCTCGATCCCGGCGTCGGCCGGCGGCACGATCTGCGCGCCGGCGCCCAGCTCACCGCCCAGGTCGGCGCCGAGGTAGACCTTGTAGCCGTTGTCCTGCGGCGGGTTGTGGCTGGCGGTCACCATCACCCCGGCCACCGCCCCGAGGTGGCGCACCGCGTACGCCAGCACCGGAGTGGGCAGCGGGCGGGGCAGCAGCAGCGCGGGCCGGCCGGCGCCGGTGGCCACCTGGGCGGTCCGCTCGGCGAACTGGCGGGAGCCGTACCGGGCGTCGTACCCGATCACCAGCGGGCCGGAGCCGCCCTGGGCGGCGAGCCAGCCGACCAGCCCGGCGGCGGCCTGGGTGACCACCGCGAGGTTCATCCCGTTCGGCCCGGCGCGCAGCGGACCACGCAGCCCGGCGGTGCCGAAGGTGAGCGGCCCGGCGAACCGGTCGGCCAGCTCCGGGGCGCTGGTCGGCAGCCGGTCGAGCACCGCCTGGAGTTCCGCCCGGCTGGCCGGGTCCGGGTCGTCGTCGAGCCAGCGCCGGGCTTGCTCGCGAATGTCGTCGATGTCAGTGGTGTCCGCCGGCATGCCTCTTGATAGCACGCCGGCGGATCACCCCGTCCGCTTCCCCTGCCTCAGCCGGCGTCGGTCAGCTGGAACGTCTTCACCATCTCGTCGAAGATCGGCTTGCTCTCCTCGAACTTGGCGTCGGTGGAGGTGAGGTAGAACGAGTAGACCCGGCCGTCGTGCACCACGCCGCGCCACACGCCGTGCCGCATGGCGTCGCCCTCGCCGCAGGTGTACTCCAGCTCGGCCGCCGGCTTGCCGGCCAGCTCCGCCTCGGTCATCGCGATCTGGTTGTACGGCTTGACGCAGGAGCTCTTCGAGCCCTTCAGGACGCCTTCGGCCACCTCGGCCCAGCGCATCGAACTGCTGCCGCCGAACTTCTCGTTCAGTACCCGGACCTTGCGGCCGTCGTCCTCCGGGTCGAGGTAGTCGACGTACACGCCGCCGGTCGCCTTCTCCCAGCCCTTCGGCACCATCACCCGGACGCCCCGGGCGGAGTGCTCCTGCATCTCGACGCCGGGCCCGGCCGGGGTGGCGGTGGTGGGCTGGGCCTGCGGCACCGGGGGCGCGGGGTCGTCGCCGCCGCTGAACAGGGCGACCGCCCCGATCAGCAGCACCACGGCCAGCCCGCCGGCCGCGGCCAGCTGCACCTTGTGAGGCCAGCCCTTGACCGTGCCGACCAGTTCCCCGCCGACCCGGCGGACCCGGTCGACCGGGCCGCCGCTGCCGGCGGGCGCGGCGGCCGGCGTGGTCCACGGCTGGCCGGTGCCCGGCACCGACCACTGGGCGCCGCCGCCGTAGGTGCCGCCCACCCGCTGGGTGGCGTCCGGCGCGGCGGCGTAGGGAACCGCCTGGGTCGCGTCCGGCCGGACGCCCCAGGTGACCCGCTGGGTCGCGTCCGGCTGCTGCGGGCCGCCCACCCTCTGGGTGGCGTCGGCGCCGCCGTAGGTGCGGCCGGTGGGCGGCGCGGCCGGCGGCGACATCGCACCGGTCGGCGTGTGCAGCGGGCCGGCCAGCGCGTCGGCGCTGGTCTCGTCCAACGCGGCGGCGCTCGGCAGGGCGGCCTGGCCGGGGCGCTCACCCCGGCGCAGCGCGGCCAACCGGTCGGTCAGCGACTCGCCGGGGGCGAGCATCGCCCGGCCGCCGATCTGCCCGGTGGGCTTCGGCTCCGGCTGGGCCGGCGGCGGGGCGGACACCGGCCGCTGGACCGGCACCACCGAGTAGGGGTCGGTCACCGAGTTCACCGCTGCCGCGGTGCTGGTCAGCGGGCCGGCGAGCAGTTCGCGCAGCATGGCCCGGGCGGTGTGCACGTCCAGCCGGCGGCTCGGGTCCTTCTCCAGCAGGCCCATCAGCACCCCGGTCAGCGGGCCGCTGCGCTGCGGGGTGGCGGGCGGGTCCTCGACCACCGCGTGCATCGTCTCGATCGGGTCGCCCTTGTCGAACGGGGGTCGCCCCTCCACCGCGGTGTAGAGCGTCACGCCCAGCGAGAAGAGGTCGCTGGGCGGGCCGAACTCCTGGCCCATGGCGCGTTCCGGCGAGATGAAGTGCGGCGAGCCGAGCACCATCCCGGGCGTGGTGAGCTGCACGTCGGTGGGCATCCGGGCCACCCCGAAGTCGGTCAGCACGCACCGGCCGTCGGAGCAGATCAGCACGTTGGCCGGCTTCACGTCGCGATGCAGCACACCGATCGCGTGGGCCACCTCGAGCGCGCCGAGCAGCGCGATGCCGATCTTGGCGACCACCCGGGGCGCGACCGGCCCGTCCTCGATCACCATGTCGGCGAGGCTGCGAGCGTCCAGCAGCTCCATCACGATCCACGGCCGGCCGCCCTCGGTGACCACGTCGTAGACCTGCACCACGGCCGGGTGCTGGATGGCCGCGGCGGCGCGGGCCTCGCGCAGGGTGCGCTCGTACATGGCGTCGCGGTCGCTGGGCGCCAGCCCCGGCGGGAGGACGACCTCCTTCACCGCCACGTCCCGGCGCAGGAGTGTGTCTGTGGCACGCCAGACCGTGCCCATGCCGCCGTTGCCCACCGCCGACCGCAGCGAGTAGCGCCCACCGATGGTGGTGCCGGGTGCCGCGCGTCCGGTCGGGGGACTGACTGGTCCGCCGCTCCACGTCGGGATCTGAGTCACAGAAAAGCCACCGGGGGAAATCGAGGGGGCTGGGACACAACCCCCCTATCTTGCTGGTTCCGACGCCCGATGCGAAAGCCGACGCGGCGGACGTTTACCGAACTCGACAGTACGTGCCCGGACGTTCACCTCCCGTCGACCTTCGTCGACGCAGTGTGCGGTATCCCTCACCCGGCCGCGCCGCCGCTCGTCCTACCATCCGGTAATGAGCGAACGGCGGTCAAGCGAGTCCGGTTTCCCGATCAAGGGCGTCTACACGGCGACCGACCTCCCGGAGGACCTGGACTCCCGGCTGGGCGGCCCCGGCGAGTACCCGTACACCCGTGGCGTCTACCCCACGATGTACACCTCCCGACCCTGGACGATGCGCCAGTACGCCGGCTTCGGCACCGCCACCGAGTCCAACGCGCGCTACCACCAGTTGTTGCGCGCCGGCACGATGGGCCTCTCGGTCGCCTTCGACCTGCCGACCCAGATGGGCTACGACTCCGACGACCCGATCGCGCACGGCGAGGTGGGCAAGGTGGGGGTGGCCATCGACTCCATCGAGGACATGCGGCTGCTGTTCGACGGCATCCCCCTGGACAAGGTCTCCACCTCGATGACCATCAACGCGCCCGGTTCGGTGCTGCTGCTGCTCTACCAGCTGGTCGCCGAGGAGAACGGGGTGCCCGGCTCGGCGCTGAACGGCACCATCCAGAACGACATCCTCAAGGAGTACATCGCCCGCGGGACGTACATCTTCCCGCCGAAGCCCTCGCTGCGGCTGGTCGCCGACACGTTCGGCTACTGCCGCCAGGAGGTGCCGAAGTGGAACACCATCTCCATCTCCGGCTACCACATGGCCGAGGCCGGTGCGACGCCCGCGCAGGAGATCGCGTTCACCCTGGCCAACGGCGTCGAGTACGTCCGGGCCGCGCTGGCCGCCGGGCTGGCGGTGGACGACTTCGCGCCCCGGCTGTCGTTCTTCTTCGTCGCCCGCACCACGCTGCTGGAGGAGGTGGCCAAGTTCCGGGCTGCCCGGCGGATCTGGGCCCGGCTGATGCGGGACGACTTCGGCGCGAAGAACCCGAAGTCGATGATGCTGCGCTTCCACACCCAGACCGCCGGGGTGCAGCTGACCGCCCAGCAGCCCGAGGTGAACCTGGTCCGGGTCGCGGTGCAGGGGCTGGCGGCGGTGCTCGGCGGCACCCAGTCGCTGCACACCAACAGCTTCGACGAGGCGATCGCGCTGCCCACCGAGAAGGCCGCCCGGCTGGCGCTGCGTACCCAGCAGGTGCTGGCGTACGAGACCGACCTGACCGCCACCGTCGACCCGTTCGCCGGGTCGTACGTGGTGGAGGCGATGACCGCCGAGCTGGAGGCGGCGGCGACCGAACTCATGGACCGGGTCTTCGACCACGGTTCGGCGGTCGACGCCATCGAGGCCGGCTTCCAGAAGCGGGAGATCGAGCAGTCGGCGTACCGGATCGCCCAGGAGATCGACTCGGGTGAGCGGGTGGTGGTCGGGCTCAACCGGTTCGCCATCGACGCCGAGGAGCCGTACGAGCCGCTGCGGGTCGACCCGGCGATCGAGGAGGCGCAGGCCGAGCGGCTGGCCGAGCTGCGCCGTACCCGGGACGCCGGCGCCGTGGAGCGGGCCCTGGCCGACCTGCGCGCCGCCGCCTCCGGCACGGAGAACGTGCTCTACCCGATGAAGGCGGCGCTGCGCGCCCGCGCCACCGTCGGCGAGGTCTGCGGGACGCTGCGGGAGGTCTGGGGGTTGTACCGCCCGTCCGACCAGTTCTGAACCCCACCGCCGGCGGCCACCGGCGACGCCGTCGACGCGTCGCCGGTGGCCGCCGGCGTGTCCGGGCCGGTCAGCGCGGCCCCGGGCACCCCGCCGAGCGCGTCGGCGCCGCCTGCGCGGCGCTACAGTTTCAGCAGGTACCCCGCCGCCGATCGGCGGCGCAGGCGTGGAGCGGGCCCGGCGACGCCGCCGGAACCCCGCGTCCCCCGGGGCGGCGCGGCCCACCGGCCGCGGCGTGTGCCGGGGAGGTTTACGGGTAACCCGGCCGGGTGATCGGGGACGCACACCGTGTGCGGTCGGATGGTGCCCGGACGTGTGAGCGTCGGCGGATGCCTCGTTGCCGAGAGTGGTCGGGTAATTGTCGGAGTGTCAGTTCATCGAACCGACTAATGCGACAATTCGGAACAACGGCCCGAGGTCGGCGCTCGACTTCGTGACCCGCGAAACGGTTACGCGTTGTAGGAGGTGTGGGGCAGATGACGGCGTTCAATCGCGATCTACCTGCTGTCCCGCAGATCTACGGGCGCTCTCAGCAGGGCATTCGTGACGCTGTGCGGTCCGATCACTACCGTAACGAGGTTGCGCAGCGTCACCGCCGGAGGTCTAGGCTGTCTGCTGTTCCTGATGATCCATCCATCTCTAGTGATCGAGAATTCGACGTGACGAGTGCGTTGACGCTGCCCACGGGCGGCCAGCTGGCGTCGTCCTGGCCGGAGGCGCCCACCGGGTCCCAACCCCTGCCGTTCGAGCTGGACCACCTTCTCGCCCTCCGGGTACCCGGGCTCATCGCCACCCGCCGTCACATCCACTCCCACCCCGAGCTCTCCGGCGAGGAGTTCGAGACCGCCGCGCTGGTCGCCCGGGAGCTCTCCCTGGCCGGGCTGAACCCGCGGCTGCTGCCCAAGGGCAACGGGGTCATCTGCGACATCGACGGCCGCCCGGACGGCCCGGTGGTCGCGCTGCGCGCCGACATCGACGCCCTGCCGCTGACCGACGTCAAGGACGTGCCGTACCGCTCGACCGTGGACGGGGTCTGCCACGCCTGCGGCCACGACGTGCACACCTCGATCATGCTCGGCGTGGGCATGCTGCTGGCCCAGCTCGCCGACCGCGGCGAGCTGCCCGGCCGGGTCCGGCTGATCTTCCAGCCGGCCGAGGAGATCCTGCCCTGCGGCTCGCTCGAGGTCATCGAGGCCGGCGGGCTGGACGACGTGGTGCAGATCTTCGCGCTGCACTGCGACCCCAACCTGCCGGTCGGGCAGATCGGCCTGCGGGTCGGCCCGATCACCGCGGCCGCCGACAACGTCACCGTCCGGCTGACCGGGCCGGGCGGCCACACCGCCCGGCCGCACCTGACCGTCGACCTGGTCGACGCGCTCGGTCGGCTGATCACCGAGGTGCCCGCGCTGGTGAGCCGCCGGGTGCCGGCCAACAGCGGGCTGCTGCTGGTGTTCGGCCACGCCTCGGCCGGCACCCGGTACAACGTCATCCCGTCCGAGGCGTGCGCGGCCGGCACCCTGCGGGTGATGGACCGCGACACCTGGGAACTCGCGCCCAAGATCGTCGGTCAGGTGATCCGGGACGTCATCGCGCCGACCGGCGCCACCGTCGACCTGGAGTACCTGCGCGGCCGCCCGCCGGTGAGCAACGACTCCCGGGCCATCCAGGTGCTGACCGCCGCCACCGCCGCCGCGCTCGGTGCGGACGGCGTCGCCGAGACCCCGCAGAGCATGGGGGGCGAGGACTTCTCCTGGTACCTGGAGTACGTGCCGGGCGCGCTGGCCCGGCTCGGCGTCGGCCGCTCCGGCCCGAACGTGGACCTGCACCGCGCCTCGTTCGACGTGGACGAGCGGGCCATCCCGGTCGGCGTACGCGT
This sequence comes from Micromonospora sp. S4605, assembly GCF_003176715.1. Taxonomy (NCBI): domain Bacteria; kingdom Bacillati; phylum Actinomycetota; class Actinomycetes; order Micromonosporales; family Micromonosporaceae; genus Micromonospora; species Micromonospora sp. S4605. The sequence goes on along the minus strand of NZ_QGSW01000211.1, from coordinate 65,503 downwards.
CATGGTGCAGACCGCGCTGCGGGCACTGGCGGCGGCGCGCTGACCGGCGGCGCCGGCTGGCGACGCCGCCGCCGGCGCAGCACCACCAGCAGCACCGTCAGCGGTACGCCGAACGCGATCAGCCAGGGCAGCAGCGCGCCCAGCACGGTCAGCAGCAGCGTCATCGAGGCGAGGAAGACCTTCCAGCCGGCCGCCAGCCCGACCAGGAAGCCGGTCTCCGGCTCCTCCTCGGCGGTGGTGGCGTCCGGCCCGACCAGCGACACGGTGATGGTCGACAGCGCGGTGAGGTCGGCCAGCCGGCGCTTCTTCGCCTCCAGCGAGGCGAGGTCCGCCTCCCGGCGGGCCAGCTCGTTCTCCAGCGACACCAGGTCGGTGATCGAGGTGGCCCGGGCGAGCAGGCGGCGGGCGCTCTCCACCCGGGCCCGCTGGCTGGTGATCCGGGCGTCGAGGTCGATCGTCTCCTCGGTGACGTCCTCGGTCTTGATGTCCCGACGCTGCTGCTGGCCCAGCTTCGCGATCTCGTCGACGACCTCGGTGAACTTCGCCGCCGGCACCCGCAGCTGAAGCTCCGCCACCGCGTCGGCCGCCGAGCTGCGCCGCTCGTCGCCGCCGACGAAACCGCCGGCCCGGGTGGCCGCGGCGGTCGCCTCCCGCGCGGCGGCGTCCACATCGTCCACCTGCACCCGCATCGTTCCGGTGTAGATGATCGCCCGCTGGTCGATCCGCAGGTCCGGCGCGCCGGCGCCGGCCTGCTCCGGTGCCCCCGGGCCGGCCTTGTTCTGGTCCGCCGCGGCACCCGCCTCCTGTGCGGCCGGCGCGCCGGCCGCCGAGTCCCGGGCGCCGCCCGAATCGCCGCTCCCGCAACCCGCGAGGGCCAGCAGCGCGACGAGACCCGCCGCGACCAGCGCCGTCCCGCGGCGACGTGCTCTCCGTCCGTCCATCCCCGTCCCTTCCTCCACCGCCCCGCTCCGGGGCGATACCTCAGACGCGACGCGTCGGCACGTCGGTTCCGGCAGACTGCGCTCAGGACGTCACGATTCGATAATCGAGGAGTCACGATGCAGCTCACCAAGTACGCCCACTCCTGCGTACGGCTGGAGCACGACGGGGGAGTGCTGGTCATCGACCCGGGCGGGTTCAGCGAGCCGGCGGCGCTGGACGGGGCGGACGCGGTGCTGATCACGCACGAGCACCCCGACCACCTCAACGTCGAGGTGCTGGTCCGCCAGCTCGACCGGCGGCCGGTGCCCGTGTACGGACCGTCCTCACTCGCCCGCGCCCTCGGCGAGGCGGCCGAGGCGCTCGAACCGGTCGAGGCGGGCCAGTCGTTCACCGCCGCCGGGGTGGCGGTCCGCGCCTACGGGGGGCGGCACGCCGTGATCCACCCCGACATCCCGGTGGTGGACAACCTGGGTTACCTGCTCAACGACGTCGTCTACCACCCCGGCGACGCGCTGGTCGTCCCCGACGACGTGCAGGTCGACACGCTCTTCGCGCCGATCCACGCGCCCTGGTCGAAGTTCTCCGAGGTGGTCGACTTCATCCGGGCGGTCGCCCCGCGACGCGCCTTCGCCGTGCACGACGCGCTGCTCAACAGCAACGGCTACGGCGTACTCGACCGGCAGTACACGGCGCTGTCCAACTGCGAGTACCAGCGGTTGGAGCCGGGTACCAAGATCGACGGCTGAGGCGATGGCCGGCCCCTCCCGCGACCTCGTCCAGCAGCTCTACAGCACTCCGCCCGACCGGTTCGTCGCGGCCCGCGACGCGGCCGCCGCCGAGGCCCGCCAGGCCGGCGATCCGAAGACCGCCCGGGAGATCGCCAAGCTGCGCCGGCCCACCGTGGCCGCCTGGCTGGTCAACCTGCTCGCCCACCGCCGCCCCGAACTGGTCGCCGACCTGGCCCAGCTGGCCGAGTCGCTCCGGTCCGCCCAGCGCGAGCTGCGCGGCTCCCGGCTGCGCGAACTCTCCGCCCAGCGGCGGGCGGTGGTCGGCGCGCTGGTCGGCGAGGTCCGCAAGCTGGCAGCGCAGACCGACGGGGCGCCGGCGGCCGGGAAGCTGCCGCTGGCCGAGGTGGAGGCGACGTTGAACGCCGCGCTCTCCGACACCGAGGTGGCCGAGCAGGTCCGCGCCGGCCGGCTGCTGCGGGCGGCGAGCTACGCCGGCTTCGGCGAGGTGCCCCGGCCGCAGCTGCGGCTGGTCACCGGCGGGGAGGAGGCGGAACCGGAGCCGCCCCGCCCGGAACGCCGGCCGGACCGGGCCGCCCTCCGGGCGGAGCAGGCCGAACGGGCCGCCCGGGCGGAGCGGGACCGGCGGCGCCGGGCGCTGGAGAAGGAGCTGGCGAAGGCGCGTACCGAACAGGAGCGGGCGGAGGCGGAGCTGGCCGGCGCGGCGGCGGCCGAACACGACGGCGCCGCCGCCCTGGACGCCGTGGAGGCGGAACTGGCCGAGCTGGAACGCCGGCGGGCGGTCGTCGAGCAGGAACTGAGCCGGTCCAAGCTGGCCCGTCGCGCGGCCGAACGGTCGCTCACCGCCGCCCGCCGCCGCGCCGGTGAGGTGGAGGCGGCGGTGGAGGCGCTGGACGCGGAAGAGGGGGGCTGACGACGCGAACCGGGCGCGGCAGACTGATCCCCGATGAGCGGACGGCGGGGAGCGGGCGGATGACGCCGGAACAGATCGCCGCGGCCAGCAAGCCGATCGTGCTCGAACTCGGCGACGCGTACACCCGGTGCCCGACCACGCTGCGCCGGGCCCGGCTGCTCGGCATCTCCGGGTGGGCGTTCTACATCACCGGTCGGGCCGGCGCGCTCGGCGACGTCCGGGCCGAGACGGCGGCCGCGGCGCTCGGGTTCATCGAGCCCGGCGCGGTGGCCGACGGCTGGGACGCGGCGGCCCGGACCATCCGGCCGTTCGAGGTGGCCCTCGCCAGCCTCGCCGAGTGCTGCCGCTGGGGCGACGAGCGGCTGTCCGCCTTCCCCGCCGTGGAGCGCCTCGCCGACCTGCTCGAACGGGCGGTCCTCGCCGCCGACGCCAGCGGCATGCCGCTCTTCGCCGCCTGGCGCGCGGTGACCGCGCCGAGGCAGACCCCGGGCGCCCGGGCCGCCGCCGGGCTGCGCCTGCTGCGCGAGCACTTCGCCGGTGCGCACCTGCTCGCCGTACGGGCCAGCGGGATGAGCCCGCTGGAGGCGGTGCTGGCCGGGCCGGAGGGGGAGGCCGGGGCGGTGGCCTGCGGCTGGCCGCCGCCGTACCCGCCGGTGGGGCCGTTGGTGCGGCGGCGGCTGTGGGCCGAGGCGGTGACCGACCGGCTGACCGCCGCCGCGTTCGCGGCGCTCGGCCCGGCCGACGGCACCGAGCTGCTGGACCTGCTCGCCGGCACCCGGGCCCACCTGAGCCCCCGGTGACACCCGGGCCCACCTGGGTCCCCGGTAATTCGGCGGCGCTTGTCGGGCCGGCCTGTCAGGATCGCCCCCGTGAATCTCCCCGCCGGATGGACCGCCCGCCGACCCACCCTCGACGACATCCCGGCGATCCTGGCCGTGGTGCACGCCGCCGACACCTTCGCCGTCGGCTACCCCGATTTCGACGCCGACGACGTGCGGGACGCGCTCACCGCACCCTTCGTCGACCCGCAGCGCGACTCCTGGCTGGTCACCGACCCCGAGGGCACGGTGGTCGGCTGGGCGATCCTGTCGAACCCGACCGGCGTGGGCCGCGAGTTCGTCGAGGTCTACGTCGACCCGGAGCGCGGCGAGGGGGTGCGCGCCCCGCTGCTCGCCCGGCAGCTCGACCGGATCGCCGAACGGGCCGCCGAGCGGGGCCGGCCGGAGCTGACCGTGCGCACCGCGGTGTTCGCGCCGGAGACGCGCTGGGCGGCCGAGCTGGCCGAGGCCGGGTTCCGCCGCGCCAAGCGGTACGTGCGGATGCGCCGCGAGCTGGCCGACCTGCCCGCCGAACCGCCGCTGCCGCCCGGCGTGACGGTCCGGCCGCTGCGCGCCGGCGACGAGGCCGACCTGCGGCTGTTCCACCAGATCTACGACACCGCGTTCCGGGACACCCTGGACTACGAACCGGCCGGCTTCGACCGCTGGCGCGAGGCGCTCCGCGCGCACGGGACGTTCTGGGACGAGTGGTTCTTCGCCGAGGTCGACGGGGTGCCCGCGGGGGCGTTGCAGTCCTCCGACCAGGCGCTGGAGCAGGACGAGGGCTTCGTGCGGACGCTGTCGGTGCTGCCCACGTACCGGCGGCGCGGGGTGGGCGCGGCGCTGCTGTGGCGCGCCTTCACGACGTACGCCGAGAAGGGGCGCAAGTACGCCGGACTGGGCGTGGACCTGACCAACCCGACCGCCCCGGTGACCCTCTACCGGTCCGTCGGGCTGCGCGAGGTGCGCTGGACGGACATGTACCAGCGGGTCGTACCGGCCACCGGTGTGTGATTGACGACCCTGGCCGGGGCCGCCTCGTCGGGCGGTCCCGGCTGGGAGCAGACTGTGGGTCGTGGGATACGCGCGGCTAGGCCGAAGCGGTGCCGGTGGGACGGGACCGCAGCTCGGTGACGTAGTCGTCCGGCGCGCCCGCCTTCTCGGCGGCGTTCGCGATCTCGGAGAGGTACCACGAGGTGGGCAGCCCGCCCTCGTAGCCGTCGAAGACGTAGATCCACGCGGTGACGTCCCCGTCGAGGGTCGAGACCCGCACGTGCAGCTTGCGGTACGTGCCGGAGGTCACCCCCTCGATCTCGTCGAGCTGGGCGGCGTCGTACGGGTGGATGTCGTAGAGCGCCACGAACACCCGGTCGCCGGGGGACTCGACGACGGTGCTGACCGCGCCCTCCCAGCCGATCACGTCCTCGCCCGCGAAGGTGAGCCGCCAGCCCTCCAGCCAGCCGGTGCCCACCATCGGCGAATGCGGACAGTAGGCGCGCATCCGGGCGGGGTCGAGGTTTGAGCCGTAGGCGGCGTAATGACGCACGGCGATGACGATAGCCCGGCCGGCCGGTGGGGGAGAATACGACGGTGCGTGTCGAGCACGTTCGGGAGAAGAAAGTCACTGTGAGCATCGACGAAGGGCGAGCGCTGTGAGCCGGATCGTGATCATCGGCGGTGGACCGGCCGGGTACGAGGCGGCGCTGGTCGCCGCCCAGCTGGACGCTGATGTCACCGTGGTGGAGGCCGAGGGCGCCGGCGGGGCGTGCGTGCTGTCCGACTGCGTCCCGTCGAAGACCTTCATCGCCAGCTCCGAGGTGGTGACCGGCTACCGGGACACCGAGGAGTTCGGGGTGCACTCCGACGGGCTGGAGGCGGTCACCGTCGACGCCCGGGCGGTGCACGAGCGGGTCAAGCGGCTCGCCCTGGCCCAGTCCGCCGACATCCACGCCAAGCTGCTCAAGGCCGGGGTGACCTTCGTCGCCGGCAGCGCCCGGCTGGGTGAGGACACCCTGGGTCACACCCACCGGGTGGTCGTCACGCCGGCCGAGGGCGGCGCCGACTACTCCATCGACGCGTCCACCGTGCTGATCGCCACCGGCGCCACGCCGCGCCAGCTGCCCACCGCCGTACCGGACGGCGAGCGCATCCTGACCTGGCGCCAGGTGTACGACCTGCCCGAGCTGCCCGAGCACCTGATCGTGGTCGGCTCCGGCGTCACCGGCGCCGAGTTCGCCAGCGCCTACCTCGCGATGGGCGTCGAGGTGACCCTGGTGTCCAGCCGCGACCGGGTGATGCCGCACGAGGACGCCGACGCGGCGATGGCCATCGAGCGGGTCTTCCGCAACCGGGGCATGAGCATCCTGAACAACTCCCGGGCCGACGCGGTCCGCCGGACCGACGACGGCGTCGAGGTCGAGCTCTCCGACGGCCGCAAGGTGTACGGCTCGCACGCGCTGATCGCCGTCGGTTCGATCCCGAACACCGCCAACCTGGGCCTGGCCGAGTACGGCGTCGAGCTGGCCAAGGGCGGCTACGTCACGGTCGACCGGGTCTCCCGCACCAACGTCCCCGGCATCTACGCCGCCGGCGACTGCACCGGCGTGCTGCCGCTGGCCAGCGTCGCGGCCATGCAGGGCCGGATCGCGATGTGGCACGCGCTCGGCGAGGCGGTCCGGCCGCTGCGGCTGCGTACCGTCGCGGCGAACGTCTTCACCGACCCGGAGCTGGCCACCGTCGGCGTCTCCCAGGACGAGGTGGACGCCGGCAAGGTGCCGGCCCGGCAGGTGATGCTGCCGCTCTCCGGCAACGCGCGGGCGAAGATGGCCGACCTGGCCGACGGCTTCGTAAAGCTCTTCTGCCGGCCGGCCAGCGGCCAGGTGATCGGCGGCGTGGTGGTCGCCCCGAAGGCCAGCGAGCTGATCCTGCCGATCACCATGGCGGTGGAGAACAACCTCACCGTCAACGAGCTGGCGCAGACCATCACGATCTACCCGTCGCTGTCCGGCTCGATCACCGAGGCGGCCCGCCAGCTCATGCTCCACGAACTGGAGTGACCCGCCGCCGGGGCTCGTCGATCGTGGCCCGCGGGTGCCGCCCGTTCCACCCCGGCACACCGGTCGCACCGGGCACCGGGACGGCGTGCTCCACGCGGCGGCGGAGCAGGGTCAGCGCGACCGTGGCGACCAGGGCCACCTCGGTGAGGATGAGCAGCCGCTCGATCAGGCCGAGCAGGACCCGGTCACCGGGGTAGGCCGACCAGACCATCACCGCCGCCAGGGTCAGGCTGGCCAGGGCGAACCCGCGTACCCAGCGGGCGGTGGCGTCCGGCAGCCGCCGGGCGAGCAGCCAGCCGCCGACCGGCAGCGCCAGGAAGGCGACCACCGAGGCGTACCGGTGCACGTAGGCGGCGGTGTCCATGGGCAGCCCGGGCTCGTTGGTCGGCACGACCGCCGCGAGCAGCAGCCCGCCGACCCACGCGGCGAGCAGCACCTCGGTCAGCCGCCCGGCTCCGGTCTGGCGGGCACCGGTCTGGCGGGCATCGGTCTGGCGGGCCTCGGGCCGGCTGCCGTCGGGTGGCGTGGCGGCCCGCCGCAGGGCGGGCAGGAGTGCGGCGGTGGCCACCGCGAGCACGACCATGGCCACGTCGATCACGCCGCCTCGATCGGAGACGGCGTAGTCGCTGACGGTCAGCGACCAGGGATTCAGGTCCTCGTTCACCTCGAGGTGACCGATCACGGCGAGCAGCGCCGCCAGAGCGATCCCGCCGAGGGCCAGCAGGCCACTGTTCCGGATTCCAGGCATGCCTCAGCCTGCCGCCGGAACCACCCGAAACGGATCGGGGCCGGACACCGAAATCGACCCCGGGGACCACCCCTAGAGGTTGGCTTGATCAACTCCGGGTCGCCGATGTGGCGGTATCGATCGGACCCGGATACCGCCATGTCGCCGACATGGCGCGCCGAGCCCCGTTCCGGGGGCGGCTAGTCGGCGGTCGCCTCGGCCGGGGTGGGGGGTTGCTGGCGGGCGCTGAGCAGGGTCATCGCCCACCCGGCGGCGGCGAAGCCGAGCGCCGCCACCCCGGCGACCACGGCCAGCCGCCACGCCGACCCGGTCAGCGCGGTCCCGCCCAGGTGCCCGACCAGCGCCCCGTACGACGCCCAGGCCAGCGCGGCCATCGCCTCGTAGAGCAGGAAGAGGCGGTACGGGTACCGGCTGCGCCCGGCCGAGAAGCAGGCCGCCATCCGCCCGCCCGGCACGAACCGGCAGAGCAGGATCACCAGCGGGCCGGGCCGGCGCAGTCCCCGGGTGACCCGGCCGGCGACCCGCCGGGCCCGGCCCGGTCCGCCGGGGCGGGGCGGTCGGCGGCCGGGCGCGCTCCGGCCGAGCAGGTAACAGACCAGGTCGCCGGCGAAGACGCCGAGCGCCCCGACGGCGATGGTCAGCGGCAGGTTCAGCCCGCCGTACACGGTCAGCGCGCCGCCGGTGATCATGACGACCTGGGTGGGGATCACCGGCACGAAGGCGTCCGCGACCAGCAGTCCGAGCAGCGCGAGGTACGCCCAGGTCGGCGATGCGACCTCAGTGAGTAGTTCGGGCACGACTGCCACCTCGCCGGACGGGGCCGATTGGGTGTACCGAGCCTGACGCCTCCGCCGGTGCCATCGGGAACGGCCCTGGTCGGTGGTGACCGCCGACACGGCTGCGCCACCCCGGGTTCAACGACCGGACGTCCGGGAAGTGACGCACGCGTCGGCGGTCGGCGGATCGGCCGCCGTCGGCGTACCGTTGTCGGCGCGCGGCCCAGGACCGTCGGGTCCCCCGTTTCCGACGGCGGGCCGCCGCGGGCCGCCGGCAGGTCCCGTGCCGGCGGCCCGCCACCGCCTCCCACCCGCCCGGCCGCGCTCCGCCGGGAAATGCGGGTGCGGGCCGCGCCGCGGCCGGCGTACCGTCGCGGCATGCGCAGTGCGGTAATGACCACGACGCCGGGAGACCCCGGCGCGTCGCACTGACCCAACCGTCGACGAGGCCCCGGGGCGATCCGCCCCGGGGCCTCGTGGCGTTCCGGACCGGCTCGCCCGTCGGGCGTACCCGAACCAGGAGCGCGACATGATCGACCACCGCAGGCTCGGCCGGGAGCTGGACCTGTTCGTCTCCGACCCGCTGGCCGGCGCCGGACTGCCGATCTGGCTGCCGGCCGGCGCCGCCGCCCGGCACGCCGTCGAGGAGTACGTGCGGGAGCTGGAGCGCCGGGCCGGCTACCGGCACGTCTACTCCCCGCCGCTGGGCAAACGGCAGCTCTTCGAGATCTCCGGCCACCTCGACTACTTCGCCGACGACATGTTCCCGCCGCTGCGGCTGTCCGCCGACGACGAGTTCGTGCTCCGGCCGGCGCTCTGCCCGCACCACGCCCTGGTCTACCGGGCCCGGGGGCGCTCCTACCGGGAGCTGCCGCTGCGGATCGCCGAGCTGGGCGGGATGTACCGGGCCGAGCGCTCGGGCGTGCTCGGCGGGCTGTCCCGGGTGCGCGCCATCTCGCTCAACGACGCGCACAACTTCTGCGCCCTGGAGCAGGTGGGTGCGGAGGTCGCCGCCATCCTCGGACTGATCCGCGAGGCGCACGCGGCGCTCGGCGTACGACCGGCCGGCTACCGGCTGTCGCTGCGCGGGCCGGAGCAGCGCTACGTCGGCGACGACGCGCAGTGGTCGCGGGCCGAGGAGCTGCTGCGGCAGGCCCTGGCCGGGGTGGAGTACGCCGAGGCGCCCGGCGACGCGGCCTTCTACGGCCCGAAGATCGACATCCAGATCGTGGACGCCGCCGGCCGGGAGTCGACCCTGTCCACCGTCCAGCTCGACTTCGACAAGCCGGCGAAGTTCGACCTCTGGTACACCGACGCGGACGGGGCGCGACGCCGGCCGGTGATGGTGCACCGGAGTCTGGTGGGCAGCATGGAGCGGCTCTTCGCGTACCTCATCGAGGTGCACCGGGGGGCGTTCCCGGCCTGGTACGCCCCGGTGCAGCTGGTGGTGCTGCCGGTCGACGACGGGCAGGCCGAGGCGGCCGACCGGTTCGCCGCCGACGCGCTGGCGGCCGGGCTCCGGGCCGAGGTCGACCTCGCCGGCTCGCTGGGCGCCCGGGTACGCGACGCCGCCCGGCGCCGGGTGCCGTACGTCGCGGTGATCGGGCCCCGCGAGGCGGCCGACGGACGGGTCTCGCTGCGGCTGCGCGACGGCCGCGGGATCGACCCGATGCCCGCCGGCGACGCGCTCGGGCTGGTCGCCGGGGTGGTGGCCGCCCGCTCGGCCGACCTGCTCGGCGCGGGCTGAACCCGCGCCGGGCCGGTCAGCGACGCCCCCGGCCCGCTCGGTTCCGACGTGGGCCGGGGCGTCCGACCGTAGCGTGGCGGTCAGGAGGAGATCGTGGCCCACGCAGCTGTCGCGCACCGCACCGTCGACGTCGACGGGATCGACGTCTTCTACCGGGAGTCCGGGCCGCCGGACGCCCCGGTGGTGCTGCTGCCGCACGGCTACCCCTCGTCGTCGTTCCAGTTCCGCAACCTGCTGCCCGCGCTCGGCGACCGGTGGCGGGCGGTCGCGCCCGACCTGCCGGGTTTCGGCTACAGCGACACGCCGGACCCGGCCCGGTTCGGGTACACCTTCGACGCCTACGCCGAGCTGCTGCGCCGGTTCGCCGAGGTGCTGTCGCTCACCCGCTACGTGATCTACCTGCAGGACTACGGCAGCCAGTTCGGGCTGCGGCTGGCGATGGCCGCGCCGGAGCGGGTCGCCGGCCTGGTCATCCAGAACGGCGACATCTACCCCGACCAGCACGGTCCCAAGTACGAGCCGCTGAAGCGGTTCTGGCGCGACCCGACCGACGAGGGCCGGGCCCGCCTCGCCGAGGCGGTCAGCGAGGCGGGCTTCCGCGGCGAGTTCCTCGGTGAGCTGCCGGACGGGTTGACCGACCGGGTCAGCCCCGACCTGTGGCGGCTGTCCTGGGCCCTGGTACGAGCCGAACCGGCGCGGCGGGACAACCTGGTCCGCCTGCTGGCCGACCAGGGCAGCACCGTCGCCTGGTTCCCCCGCCAACAGGAGTACCTGCGGACCCACCGGCCGGCGACGCTGATCGTCTGGGGGCCGCACGACGGCTACATGCCGGCCGGCGCGGCGCAGGCCTACCTGCGGGACCTGCCCGACGCGGAGCTGCACCTGCTCGACGGCGGGCACTGGCTGCTGGAGACGCACCTCGACGAGGTGGTGCGCCTGCTGCGGGACTTCCTCGACCGGGCCCACCGCTGACCGTCACCGCGCCACCGGCTCGGCGTCGACCTCGTCGTCGACCACCGGTTGGGCGAACTGGGCCTGGTACATCCGGTGGTACGCGCCGCCGGCGGCGAGCAGCTCCTCGTGCGTGCCCTGCTCGACGATCCGGCCGTCCTCCATCATCAGGATCAGGTCGGCGTCCCGGATGGTGGAGAGCCGGTGCGCGATCACGAAGCTGGTCCGGTCCGACCGCAGCGCGGCCATCGCCCGCTGGAGCAGCACCTCGGTACGGGTGTCCACCGAGCTGGTCGCCTCGTCCAGGATCAGCAGCGACGGCTCGGCCAGGAACGCCCGGGCGATGGTGATCAGCTGCTTCTCGCCGGCGCTGACGTTGCTGCCCTCCTCGTCGATCACCGTGTCGTAGCCGTCCGGCAGGCTGCGGACGAACCGGTCCACGAAGGTGGCCCGGGCGGCGGCCAGGATCTCCTCGTCGGTGGCGTCCGGCCGACCGTAGGCGATGTTGTCCCGGATGGTGCCGCCGAAGAGCCAGGTGTCCTGGAGCACCATCCCGATCCGGCCGCGCAGGTCGTCGCGGCGCATCGTGGTGACGTCCACGCCGTCCAGGGTGATCCGGCCGGCATCCAGCTCGTAGAAGCGCATGACCAGGTTGACCAGGGTGGTCTTGCCGGCCCCGGTCGGGCCGACGATGGCCACCGTGTGCCCCGGCTCGGCCACCAGCGACAGGTCCTCGATCAGCGGCTTGTCCGGCTCGTACCGGAACGACACGTGCTCGAACTCGACCCGGCCGCGCGGCTCGCGCACCCGGGCCGGCTCGGCCGGGTCCGGGCTCTGCTCCGCGGCGTCGAGCACCGCGAACACCCGCTCGGCCGAGGCCACCCCGGACTGGAGCAGGTTGGCCATCGACGCGACCTGGGTCAGCGGCTGGGTGAACTGCCGGGAGTACTGGATGAACGCCTGCACGTCGCCGAGGCTCATCGCCCCGGTGGCCACCCGCAGGCCGCCGACCACGGCGATCGCCACGTAGCTGAGGTTCCCGATGAACATCATCGACGGCATGATGATCCCGGAGATGAACTGGGCGCCGAAGCTGGCCTTGAACAGTTCCTCGTTCTTGGCGGCGAAGGCGGCCTCCACCTCCCGCTGGCGGCCGAAGACCTTGACCAGCTCGTGGCCGGTGAACGCCTCCTCGATCTGGCCGTTCAGCTGGCCGGTGTGCGTCCACTGGGCGATGAACTGGCGCTGGGACCGCTTGGCGATCTGCTGGGTGACCAGCACCGAGAGCGGCACCGCGACGAGGGCGATCAGGGCCAGCAGCGGCGAGATCCAGAACATCATCGCCAGTACGCCGACCACGGTGAGCAGCGAGGTGAGCAGCTGGCTCAGCGTCTGCTGGAGGCTGGTCGAGATGTTGTCGATGTCGTTGGTGACCCGGCTCAGCAGCTCACCGCGCGGCTGCCGGTCGAAGTAGGGCAGCGGCAGCCGGTTGAGCTTGTCCTCCACGTCGGCGCGCAGCTTCTGCACGGTCCGCTGCACGACGCCGGTGAGCAGCCAGCCCTGCCACCACATCAGCAGGCTGGCGGCGAGGTAGAGCCCGAGCGCGAGCAGCAGCACCCGGCCCAGCGCCGCGAAGTCGACGCCCACCCCGGGCACCACGTCCATCCGGGCGAGCATGTCGGCGAAGCTGTCGTTGCCGGCCGCCCGGGCGGCGGCCACCGCCTGCTCGGCGGTGCTGCCCGCCGGCAGTTGCCGGCCGATCACCCCGGTGAAGATCAGGTCGGTGGCGTGGCCCAGTACCTTCGGACCGATCACGCTGAGCCCGACGCTGACCACCGCCAGCGCGATGATCGCGCCGAGGTGGAGCCGGTGCGGCCGGAGCCGGCCGAGCAGCCGCCGCGCGGACGGCCCGAAGTTCATCGACCGCTCGGCGGGCATCCCGGCGCCCATCCACCCGGGGCCGCGCTGCCCACCGCCGGGCAACCGCCTCGGCGTCGGCCCGTCGGCCGCCGGCTTCTGCGCGGGTACGGCCGCCCGCGCCCCCTGCTGCTCGCTCGTGCCGACGCCGGCCTGCGGTTCGGCCGTGCTCTGCCGGGCGACCCGCTCGTTGCGCTCGCTCATGCCGGCACCTCCGCCGTCTGCTGGGAGGCGACGATCTCCGCGTAGGTCGGGCAGGTCTTCAGCAGCTGTTCGTGTCGGCCCACCCCGACCACGCCCCCGTTCTCCAGCACGATGATCTGATCGGCGTCGACGATCGTGGAGACCCGCTGGGCCACGATCACCACGGCGGCGTCGGCGGTGACCGGCCGCAGCGCCGCCCGTAGCCGCGCGTCGGTGCCGAGGTCGAGCGCGGAGAACGAGTCATCGAAGAGGTAGATCTCCGGCCGGCGGACCAGCGCGCGGGCGATCGCCAGCCGCTGCCGCTGTCCACCGGAGACGTTGGTGCCGCCCTGGGCGATCGGTGCCGCCAGCCCTTCCGGCATCGCGGCCACGAAGTCCCGGGCCTGGGCGATCTCCAGCGCCGCCCACAGTTCCGCGTCGGTGGCGTCCGGATTGCCGTAGCGCAGGTTGCTCGCCACCGTGCCGGTGAACAGGTAGGGCCGCTGCGGCACCAGGCCGATCCGCCGCCACAGCTCGTCCGGCGCCAGCTCGCGGACGTCGACCCCGTCGACCAGCACCGCGCCGGCTGTGGCGTCGACCAGCCGGGGGATCAGCGACAGTAGGGTGGTCTTGCCCGCGCCGGTGCTGCCGACGATCGCCGTGGTGGTCCCGGCGGTGACCCGGAACGAGACGTCCCGCAGCACCGGCTCGGCCGCGCCCGGGTACTGGAACCGCACCCCGCGCAACTCCAGCTCGCCCCGCGTCGGCACCTCGGTGACCGGCGCCGCCGGGGGCAGCACCGACGAGTCGGTGTCCAGCACCTCGACGATGCGCTCCGCGCCGACCGCCGCGCGGGGGACCATCATCAGCATGAAGGTGGCCATCATGACCGCCATCAGGATCTGCATCAGGTACTGCAGGAAGGCGGTCAGCGCGCCCACCTGGATCGCCCCGGCGTCCACCCGCTGCGCGCCGAACCAGAGCACCGCGACGCTGGAGAGGTTGAGCACCAGCATCACCACCGGGAAGACCAGTGCCATCAGCCGGCCGGTCTGCAGCGCGGTCGCGGTCAGGTCGGCGTTCACGGTGGCGAAGCGGCGCGTCTCATACGGCTCGCGGACGAACGCCCGGACCACCCGGATACCGGTGATCTGCTCGCGCAGCACCCGGTTCACCGCGTCGATGCGGGTCTGCATGAGCCGGAAGCCGGGCACCATCCGCCGGGTCACCAGCCCGAGCGTGACGGCGAGCACCGGCACGCTGACCAGCATCAGCCAGGACAGGCCGACGTCCTCGCGCAGCGCCATCACCACGCCGCCGACGCTCATGATCGGTGCGGCCACCAGCATGGTGCAGCTCATCAGGACGAGCATCTGCACCTGCTGGACGTCGTTGGTGTTGCGGGTGATCAGCGACGGCGCCCCGAACCGGGCGACCTCGCGGGCCGAGAACCGGTTCACGTGCGTGAAGATCGCGGCCCGGACGTCCCGGCCGAAGCCCATCGCGGTCCGCGCGCCGAGGTGGACCGCGCCGATCGAGCAGACGATCTGCGCCAGGCTGACCAGCAGCATCCAGCCGCCGGTACGCAGGATGTAGTCGGTGTCGCCCCGGGCCACGCCCAGGTCGATGATGTCGGCGTTGAGGCTCGGCAGGTAGAGCGAGGCCATGGTGCCGACGAACTGGAGCAGCACCACCGCGTTGAGCGCCCGGTGGTACGGGCGGAGATGGTCGCGGAGCAGTCGGATCAGCACGCCGGACCTCCCGGCAGGTCGGCGCGGCCCGGCCCGGCCGGTTCCTCCGCGCTACCGATGACCTCGAGCAGGAACTCGCGGATCACGGCGGCCTTCGCCGGGTCGGCGTCGACCGAGGTGAGCGGGGGATTGGACTGGATCAGGGTGGTCAACGCCCCCAGCCGCGCCCGGCCGGCGTCGGTGATGGCGAGCCGGATGCTGCGCCGGTCGCTCTCGTCGCGCTGCCGCTCGACCAGGCCGTCGCGTTCGAGGGTGTCGATGATGCCGGTCAGGGTGGCCGGCCGGACGAAGCAGCGTTGGGCGACCTCGCCGTGCGGCAGCGCGCCGTGCTTGTCGAGCGTCATCAGCGTGACCATGCCGGCCTGGGTGAGGTTGAACTGCTCCGCCAGGAGGCGGTTCCACCGCTGGCTGACCACGTGGCCGGCGACCACCAGGAGCCGGCCGATCGGTACGTCGTGAAGGGTGACCAGGTGCACGAGGGTATGTTAGCCCCCTGATTGTCAGGCCCCAAACGAAATTGCCGCAGCCGCGCCAACGAACACGACCTGGAGTGCGGTGCGCGGCCAGAGCGGGGTCACCGGCTTGCCGGCGAGGGTGAGCCCGCGCCGGGCGGCCGAGACGTTGGCCGGGAACATGGCGAGCATCAGCACGGCCAGCCCCGCCGCCGCCCAACCGGCGGTGGCCGGGACGAGCAGCGCCACCGCGCCGGCCAGTTCCAGCACGCCGGTGAGGGTGACCAGCAGGTCCGGCCGGGGCAGCCCGGGCGGCACCATCGCGATCAACCCCGACCGCCGTGGCTCGGCGAAGTGCGCGAAGCCGGTCAGCACGAACATCAGGGCGAGCCCGACCCGCAGGGCGGGGTGCCAGCCGTCGAGGGCGTCGACGCCGGCCAGCCCGACCAGCCGGGTGAGGGTGGTACCGAGCACCAGCGCGATCAGCGGAGCCATGCCGAACCTCCAGGGGAGAACTTGTCGATGACAAGATTGCCTCCCGGATGCTCATCTTGTCAATGGAAAGATAGGATCGTGGCATGACCGGCAAACCTGGCTACCATCACGGCGACCTGCGTCGCGCCCTGCTCGCCGCCGCGGTGCAGGCGATCGAGGAGTCCGGCGTCACCGCGCTCAGCCTGCGCGACCTGGCCCGCCGGGCCGGTGTCTCACACGCCGCGCCGGCGCACCACTTCGGCGACAAGGCCGGGTTGCTCACCGCGCTCGCCGTCGAGGGGTTCGACCTGCTCGCCGACCGGCTGCACGGGGCCGGCGGCGACATGTTGGAGGCCGGCGTCGCGTACGTCGACTTCGCGGTCGGGCACCGCGCGCACTTCGAGGTGATGTTCCGCCCGGAGCTCTACCGGACGCACGACGCCGAGGTGCGCGCGGCGCGGGAGCGGGCCGGCGCGGCGCTGTACTCGGGGGTGGCGGCACTGCCCGGCCGGGCGGGTGCCGACCCGGGGCAGGACGCCCTGGCCGCCTGGTCGATCGTGCACGGCTTCGCCACGCTCTGGCTCGCCAGGGCGTTGCCGGAGCGCGTCGGCGACGATCCCCGGGAGGCGGCGCGGATGGTGATCCGCCACCTCTTCTGGTGACCGCCGCCGACGGCGGTGCCGCTCACCAACTGGTGGGCAGCGGCATCCCCTCGGTGTAGCCGGCGGTGCTCTGCACCCCGACGACGGCCCGCTCGTGGAACTCGGCGAGGTTGCGCGCCCCGGCGTAGGTGAAGGCGCTGCGTACCCCCGCGATGATCTCGTCGATCAGGTCCTCCACGCCGGGCCGGTTCGGGTCCAGGTACATCCGGGCCGAGGAGATGCCCTCCTCGAAGACCGCCTTGCGGGCCCGGTCGTACGGGCTGTCGTCGGCGGTGCGCGCGCTGACCGCCCGCGCCGAGGCCATCCCGAAGCTCTCCTTGTAGCGCCGGCCGTCCGGCTCGGTGTAGAGGTCGCCCGGGGACTCGTAGGTGCCGGCGAACCAGGAGCCGACCATCACGTTCGACGCGCCCGCGGCCAGCGCCAGCGCCACGTCCCGCGGGTGCCGTACGCCGCCGTCGGCCCAGACGTGCCGGCCCAGGTCGCGGGCCGCCGCCGCGCAGTCCAGCACGGCGGAGAACTGCGGCCGGCCCACCCCGGTCATCATCCGGGTGGTGCACATCGCACCCGGTCCGACGCCCACCTTGATGATGTCCGCACCGGCCTCCACCAGGTCGCGTACGCCCTCGGCGGTGACCACGTTGCCGGCTGCCACCGGCACCGCCGGGTCCAGCTTGCGGACCGCCCGCAGCGCGGAGATCATGCGCTCCTGGTGCCCGTGCGCGGTGTCCACGACCAGCGTGTCCACCCCGGCCTCCAGCAGCGCCGCCGCCTTGCCGGTGACGTCCCCGTTGATGCCGATCGCCGCCGCGATCCGCAGCCGGCCCCGGTCGTCGACCGCCGGCTTGTAGAGGGTGGCGCGCAGCGCGCCCTGCCGGGTGAGCACCCCGACCAGCCGCCCGTCGGCGTCTACCACCGGGGCGAGCCGGCGCCGGCCGGCCGAGAGCCGGTCGAAACCGGTCCGCGGGTCGGCGTCCGCCGGTACGGTGTGCAACTCCGTCGACATCACGTGGCGCAACTGGGCGAACCGGTCGACGCCCACGGTGTCCGCCTCGGTCACCACGCCCAGCGGCCGGCCCGCCGGGTCGACCACGATCACCGCGCCGTGTGCCCGCTTCGGCAGCAGGTGGATCGCGTCGCCCACGGTGTCGGTCGGGCCGAGCGTGATCGCGGTGTCGTGCACCAGGTGACGCTGCTTGACCCAGGCGACGACGTTCGCCACCACCTCGATCGGGATGTCCTGCGGGATCACCGCGATGGCGCCGCGCCGGGCCACCGTCTCGGCCATCCGGCGTCCGCTCACCGCTGTCATGTTCGACACCACCAGCGGGATGGTGGTGCCGGTACCGTCGCCGGTGGCCAGGTCGACGTCGAGCCGCGAGCCCAGGTCGGAGCGGGCCGGCGCCATGAAGACGTCGTTGTAGGTCAGGTCGTGCGCGGGGACCGCGCCATGAAGGAACCGCACCCGGCAATCATCCGTGACCACCGGTCGGTCCGCCCCCGGTGGTCACGGAAAACACCCTCGCCCACCCCGGGGTAGGGCCGGCGGTGCGGTCGGCGGCGGTCAGCCGAGCAGCAGCGCGACGGCGAGCGCGGCCATCACGGCGGCGATCACGCCGTCCAGCAGCCGCCACGCGACGGTACGGGCGAGCAGCGGGGCGAGCCGGTGTGCCCCGACGCCCAGCGCGGTGAACCAGACGATGCTGGCCAGCGCGGCGCCGACCCCGAACAGCCAGCGGTTCGGGTGCTGCTGGGCGATCCCGCCGAGCAGCAGCACGGTGTCCAGGTAGACGTGCGGGTTCAGGTAGGTGAAGGCGGCGCAGGCGAGCAGGGTCGCCCGCAGCGTGGCCGGTGGGCGTTCGGTGGGCAGCAGCGCGCCCGGACGCAGGGCCCGGCGGGCGGCCAGGGCGGCGTAGCCGAGCAGGAACGCGGCGCCGCCCCAGCGGATCGCGGTGAGCATGATGGGCCGGCCGGTGACCACGGTGCCGACCCCGGCGATGCCCGCTGCGATCAGCAGCGCGTCCGAGGCGGCGCAGGTGAGGACCACGGGCACCACGTGCTCGCGGCGCAGCCCCTGGCGCAGGACGAAAGCGTTCTGGGCACCGATGGCGACGATCAGCGCGATGGACATGGCGAACCCGGCGACGGCGGAGGTGAGCACGGCACGACGCTAGAGCCGACGCCGAACATCAGTCCAGCTAAACATTCTGAGGCTGCTTAAGCTGAACTTATGAACGGTCTCGATTCGGCCCAGTTGCGTACGCTCGCCGCCGTGGTCGCCGAGGGCAGCTTCGAGGCGGCGGCCCGGCTGTTGCACATCACCCCGTCCGCGGTCAGCCAGCGGGTGAAGGCGCTGGAGGAGACCGTCGGCCAGGTGCTGGTCCGGCGTACCCGGCCGTGTGCGGCGACCGAGGCGGGCCGGCCGCTGCTGCGGCTCGCCGGTCAGCTCGCGCTGCTGGAGCGGGAGGCGTTGGCCGACGCGCGGGGCCCGCTGACCGGCGGCGGTCGCACCCGGGTCGCCGTGGTGGTCAACGCGGACTCGCTCGCCACCTGGTTCCCGGCCGCGCTGGCCCGGCTGCCGCAACGGTCGGGGCTCTTCTTCGATCTGCGTCAGGACGACCAGGACCACACCACCGAGCTGCTCCGGGACGGCTCGGTGACGGCAGCGGTCACCGCCCAGCGGGAGGCGGTGCAGGGTTGCCGGGTGATCCGGCTCGGCGCGATGCGCTACCAGGCGCTGGCCACTCCGGAGTTCGCCGCGGCCCACTTCGCCGACGGGCTCACCGCGGCGGCGGCGACCGCGGCGCCGCTCGTGGTCTTCGACCGCAAGGACCGGGTGCAGCACCGGTTTCTGCACGCGGTGACCGGCCGACCGCTGGAGCCGCCGGTGCACTACGTGCCGTCGGTGCCCGCCTTCAGCGAGGCGATCCGGCTGGGGCTCGGCTGGAGCCTGGTGCCCGAGCAGATCGCCGCCGCCGACCTGGCCAGCGGGCGCTGCGTGGACCTCGCGCCCGGCCGGCACCTGGACATCCCGCTCTACTGGCAGCACTGGCGGCTGGAGTCGGACGTGCTGAACGCCCTCACCGCCGCTGTCCGCGCGGTCGCCGCCGAAACCCTGCGCTGAACCCGCCGGCCGGGTCAGGCGATGGTGCAGATGGTGGCGCCGGCGGTGATCACCGCACCGACCTCGGCGGTCAGGCCGCTGACCGTACCGGCCTTGTGGGCGTGCAGCGGCTGCTCCATCTTCATCGCCTCCAGCACCACGACCAGGTCGCCCTCGGCCACGGTGTCGCCGTCGGCCACCGCGATCTTCACGATCGTGCCCTGCATCGGGGAGGTGAGCGAGTCGCCGCTGGCCGCCGTACCGGCCTTGGTTCCGCCGCCGCGGCGGGCCGGCTTGCGGGCGGCGGGCGCGGCGGTGGCCGTACCCCCGCCGAGGCCGGCCGGGAGGGTGACCTCCAGCCGCTTGCCGCCGACCTCGACCACGACGGTCTCCCGCTCGGCCGGCGCCTCGGCGGCGCCGGCGGTGGCGGTGAAGGCCGGGACGGTGTTGTCGAACTCGGTCTCGATCCACCGGGTGTGCACGGTGAACGGCTCGGCGGTGAACGCCTCGTCCCGCACCACCAGCCGGTGGAAGGGCAGCGCGGTGGCCATCCCCTCGACCACCATCTCGTCCAGCGCCCGGCGGGCCCGCTCCAGCGCCTCGGTACGGGTCTCGCCGGTGATGATCACCTTGGCCAGCAGCGAGTCGAAGTTGCCGCCGATCACGTCGCCGGCCGAGATGCCGGTGTCCACCCGCACGCCTGGGCCGGTGGGCAGCCGCAGCGCGGTGACCGTGCCCGGGGCGGGCAGGAAGTTGCGGCCCGGGTCCTCGCCGTTGATCCGGAACTCGATGGAGTGCCCGCGCGGCGTCGGGTCCTCGGTGAACCGCAGCTTCTCGCCGTCGGCGATCCGGAACTGCTCGCGGACCAGGTCGATGCCGGCGGTCTCCTCGGTGACCGGGTGCTCCACCTGGAGGCGGGTGTTCACCTCCAGGAAGGAGATGGTGCCGTCCGCGCCGACCAGGTACTCCACCGTGCCGGCGCCGTGGTAGCCGGCCTCCCGGCAGATCGCCTTGGCGCTGTCGTGGATCTGGGCGCGCTGCGCGTCGGTGAGGAACGGCGCCGGAGCCTCCTCGACCAGCTTCTGGTGCCGGCGCTGCAGCGAGCAGTCGCGGGTGCCCACCACGATCACGTTGCCGTGCTGGTCGGCCAGCACCTGCGCCTCGACGTGCCGGGGCTTGTCCAGGTAGCGCTCGACGAAGCACTCGCCCCGGCCGAACGCGGCGACCGCCTCGCGGGTGGCCGACTCGAACAGGTGCGGGATCTCCTCCATGGTGCGGGCCACCTTCAGCCCGCGCCCGCCGCCGCCGAAGGCGGCCTTGATGGCGACCGGCAGGCCGTGGTCGACGGCGAACGCCATCACCTCGTCCGGGCTGCCGACCGGGTCGGGGGTGCCGGGCACCAGCGGCGCGCCGGCGCGCTGGGCGATGTGCCGGGCGGTGACCTTGTCGCCGAGGTCGCGGATCGCCTGCGGGGTGGGGCCGATCCAGGTGAGCCCGGCGTCGATGACGGCCTGGGCGAAGTCGGCGTTCTCGGAGAGGAAGCCGTAGCCGGGGTGCACGGCGTCGGCGCCGGCCTGTGCGGCGACCGCCAGCAGCTTGTCGATCCGCAGGTAGCTCTCGGCGGCGGTGTCCCCGCCGAGGGCGTACGCCTCGTCGGCCAGCGTGGCGTGCAGGGCGTCCCGGTCGGAGTCCGCGTAGACCGCGACGCTGCCCAGGCCGGCGTCACGGCAGGCGCGGATGACGCGTACGGCGATCTCGCCGCGATTGGCGATGAGTACCTTGCGCACCTTGGGGGCTCCTCCCGGGTGGTTACTGACCGGGAGTGTATCGGCCACTCTGACGGCCCTAACGATCGCTCAGTGTGGGATGCCGCACTGTCCGAAGGGCTATTAGTCAAACTTGTTTATTACGCTTGACCGGTGTCTGCCACCCGAATGATGATCCTCGGCCTGGTCCGTTGGATGCAGCCGGTGCACGGCTACGACGTCCGCCGCGAGCTGCTCAGCTGGAGCGCCGACAAGTGGGCCAACGTGCAACCGGGATCGATCTACCACGCCCTGCGCAAGCTGACCGAGGAGGGGCTGCTGCGCGAGGTGGCCACCGAGCAGGTCGGCGGCCGACCGGCCCGCACCACCTACGAGGTCACCGCCAAGGGTGAGGACGAGTTCGAGACGCTGCTGCGCGGCCAGTGGTGGCACGTGCACCAGCAGCCCGACCCGTTCCTGGCGGCGTTCTCCTTCCTGCCCGCGCTGCCGCGGCAGGAGGCGGCGGCGGCCCTGCGCAACCGGGCGAACCTGATGCGGGCCAGCGCCGAGTCGACGCGGGCGTCGCTGGAGTCCGACTGGATCCGGGTCAGCAAGCCGGCGCACGTGGCGTGGATGTTCGAGCTGTGGGTGGCTCGAGCGGAGGCCGAGGCCGCCTGGTGCGAACAGATCGCCGAGCGGATCGACTCGGGTGTGTCGTACCTGCCTGATGAGGTGGCGGAGGCGGAGGGTTGGAATGGGTGGCGGGAGAGCGGGCACGGGGGCCGCCAGCCGACAGCCGAATAGTCAACGTTGACCACAAGAGCTATATCGCGTTAGCCTTTCGCGGTGCACGGGGGAGTACGCCGTCCAGCGTCCGTCCCCAAGGGGCAGCCGGCCGGCCGCCGCCGGCCCGGACGACCAGGAGCAGAGATGATCGAGACCAGAGGGCTGCGGAAGTCGTTCCGCTCCCGGGCGGGTCGGGAGACCAAGACCGTCGAGGCGGTGCGCGGGGTCGACCTGCAGGTCGCGGAGGGCGAGATCTTCGGCTTCCTCGGCCCGAACGGCGCCGGCAAGACGACCACCCTGCGGATGCTGGCCACGCTGATCGAGCCCGACGGCGGCGAGGCCACCATCGCCGGCGCCGACCTGCGCAAGGACCCGGCCGAGGTGCGCCGCCGGATCGGCTACGTGGCCCAGGGCGGCAGCACCTGGGACGAGTCCACCGCCCGCGAGGAGCTGGTGCTGCACGCCCGGATGTACGGCATCGGCAAGGCCGAGGCGCACCGCCGGGCCGCCCGCGCCCTGGACGCCTTCCAGCTCAGCGAGTACGCCGACCGCAAGTGCAAGACCTACTCCGGCGGCCAGCGCCGGCGGGTCGAGATCGCCCTCGGCATCATCCACGAGCCGAAGATCGTCTTCCTGGACGAGCCGACCACCGGCCTCGACCCGCAGAGCCGGGCGCACATGTGGGACGAGATCCGGCGGTTGCGCACCGAGGGGATGACCGTCTTCATCACCACCCACTACCTCGACGAGGCCGACGCGCTCTGCGACCGGATTGCGATCATGGATCACGGCGAGGTGGTCGCCGAGGGCACCCCGGCCGACCTGAAGCGCGAGATCTCCGGCGACGTCGTGCTGCTCGGGCTGGACGTCGCGGCCACCCCGCAGGCCGCGCAGCTGCTCGACAGCGAGCCGTACGTCAACAAGCTGGAAACCGCCGACGAGGGCGGGCTGCGGCTCTACGTCGACGAGGGGGCCACCGCCATCCCGCAGATCCTGCGCCGGGTGGACAGCGCCGGCCTGGCGCTGAGCTCCATCGAGCTGCACCGGCCCAGCCTCGACGACGTCTTCCTCACCAAGACCGGCCGCTCGCTGCGCGAGTCCTGACCCCCATCCGGAGAGACCTCATGAAACTCGCCCGTGACACCTGGCTGATCTTCCAGCGTCAGCTCCAGCTGCTGCTGCGCAACCCGGTCTGGGTCTTCGTCGGCGTCTTCCAGCCGGTGATGTACCTGCTGCTCTTCGCCCCGCTGCTCAAGCCGGCGCTGAACGCACCCAGCCAGGCCGAGGCCTACAAGATCTTCGTACCCGGTCTGCTGGTGCTGCTGGCCATCTTCGGCGGCCTGTTCCAGGGCTTCGGCCTGATCGCCGAGTTGCGCGCCGGGGTCATCGAACGCTCCCGGGTCACCCCGGTCAGCCGGCTGGCCCTGCTGCTCGGCCGCTCGCTGCGCGACGTGGTGTCGCTGATCGTGCAGGCGGTCATCATCACCCTGCTCGCGCTCCTGTTCGACCTGCGGGTCTTCATCGGCGACCTGCTGCTGGCGTACCTCATGCTCGCCCTGATCGCGCTGATGACCTCGGCCGTCTCCTACGGCGTGGCGTTGAAGGTCAAGAGTGAGGACGCGCTGGCCCCGCTGATGAACACCGTGGCGCAGCCGGTGCTGCTGCTCTCCGGCATCCTGCTGCCGCTCACCTTCGCGCCCGGCTGGTTGCAGGGCATCGCCGACTGGAACCCGTTCTCCTGGGCGGTCGACGGCACCCGCGCCCTCTTCGCCGGCGACCTCGGCGACGACAAGGTCTGGCAGGGGCTGAGCATCATCACGGTGCTGGCCGCCGCCGGGGTGGTCTGGGCCGCCCGGCAGTTCGCCCGCAGCGTCCGCTGATCCGAGAGCTGCCTCTCACCTGGGGCGGGGTACCGGTCGAGCGCTTGTAGCGTAAGGCCGGTGCCCCGCCTCACCCGTGACCGCATCACCTGGCTGACCTATGCCCAGCTGGGGCTGTGGGGCTTCTTCCTCTACGGGTTCGGCCCGGTCGTCCCGCTGCTCCGCGACGAGCAGGGCACCTCGGCCGCCGTCGCCGGCCTGCACAGCACCGGCATCGCGGTCGGTGCGCTGGCCGGCGGAGCGCTCTTCGCGCCCCTCGCCCGGCGGTTCGGCCGGGGGCCGGCCACCTGGCTCGGCCTGGCCGGGGTGGCCGTCGGTGTCGCCGCCCTCGGCACCCTCCGCGCCCTGCCGGCCACGATCACCGCGGTCGCGCTGATCGCCACCTTCGGCATGATGGTGATCAGCGGGGTCAACGTCGTGCTCACCGCCCGGCACGGCCCCGCCGCGCCGGCCGCGCTCACCGAGGCCAACGCCGCCTGCGCCGGCATGGGCATCCTGGCCCCGCTGGTGATCGGCGCCAGTGTCGACGCCGGCTGGGGCTGGCGACCGGCGATGGCCGTCGAGGTCGGCCTCATCGCGCTGGTCGCGCTCGCCGCGCTGACCTTCCACGTACGCCCGCCGGCCGCCGCCCCCGCGGCCCGCGCCGGTTTCGTCCGGACCGGTTCCGCCGTCCGCACCGGCGGCGTCCGCGCTGGTTCCGCCGTCCGGGCTGGTTCCGCCGTCCGGGCCCGCCCCGGCGTCCGCGCTGGCGGCGAGCCGGGCCGGCGGCTGCCGCGGGCGTACTGGATCGCCTGGGTGCTGATGGCGGTCACCGGCTCGATCGAGGTGTGCCTGTCGCTCTGGACCGCCGACGTGCTCCGCTCGCACGCCGGTATGACCGCCGGCGCCGCCTCGGCAGCGGTCGCGGCGATCGTCTGCGGGATGTTCCTCGGGCGGCTGCTCGGCGGCCGGATCGCACTCCGCTACCGACCGGTGCCGCTGCTGCTCGCGGCGCTGGCCGTGTCGCTGACCGGGTTCACGGTCTTCTGGGCGGCGCCGATCGGCTGGCTCGCGGTCGTCGGCCTGGTCGTGCTCGGTCTCGGCAACGCCCTGCACTACCCGTTAGCCATCTCGATCGCGCTGGCAGTGGCCGGGCCGGCCGCCGACCGGGCGGCGGGCTGGGCGTCGTACTCGATGGGGGGCGGCTTCGGCATCGCGCCGGTGGCGCTCGGCTGGGTGGCCGACGGGGTGGGCCCGCACCTGGCCTTCCTGCTGGTGCCCGGCTTCATCGCGGCCGCCGTGCTGCTCGCCGTCCGCCTCGGCCGCGCGCTCCGCGCGCAGCTCCCGGCCGACCAGCCCCCGCTTTCGGCCACCGCCGTTTCGGCTTGACCCACACAGAGGTCGCGCCGCACGCGGTCGCGGCGGCGTTGGCCACACCGTTTGCGGGATATCGGGGTTTCCCAGCGTCACGGACACCCCGATATCGCGTATCCCGTGTGGATCAATCAGCGGTCCGGGGGGCGGCGGTCAGTGCACCCGCGCCAGGGTCAGGCCGTCCGCGACCGGCAGCATCACGGCGTCCACCCGGACGTCGGCGAGCACCTCGTCGTTGAACGCGGCGATCGCCCGGTCGTCGGCGTTCTGCGGGGCGATCACCCGGCCACCGCGCAGCACGTTGTCGACTGCAATGACGCCACCCGGGCGCATCCGCGGCACCAGCTCGGCCCAGTAGATCGGATAGCCGGTCTTGTCGGCGTCGATGAAGGCAAAGTCCAGGTGACGCTCGTGGGGCAGCTCACGCAGTATGTCGCCGGCCGGGCCGATGCGCAGCTCGATCCGGTCATCCACGCCGGCACGGGCCCAGTACCGTCGCGCGATGCCCGTGAACTCCTCCGAGATGTCGAAGCAGGTCAGCCGACCACCCTCGGGCAGTCCTCGGGCGATGGCCAGCGACGACAGCCCAGTGAAGGTGCCCACCTCCACGGCCTGCCGCACGCCGAGCAGCCTGGTGAGGAAGGTCAGGAACGCGGCCTGTTCCGGCGCGACCTGCATGTGCGCGTCGCGGGGCAGGGCCGCAAGGGTCTCCTCGGCCAGATCCCGCATGATCTCGTCCGGCGGCGAGCCGTGTGCCACCAGGTACGTGTGCAGTTCCGTCGTGAGTGGAATCGGCTTCCTGGTCATGATCGGACGCTAGCCGAGCGATTCTACCGTCTGGTTGCCGGGCGCGACCTTTGTCCACAGATCGGTGATCCGGCAGTCCAGGTCGGCGAGCAGGCGGCGTAGCAGCGGCAGGCTGAGCCCAACGACCGTGCCCGGGTCGCCCTCGATCCGCTCCACGAACGGCCCGCCCAGCCCGTCGATGGTGAACGCGCCGGCCACCGCGAGCGGCTCACCCGTGGCCACGTACGTGGCGATCTCGTCGTCGCTGACGTCGGCGAAGTGCACAGTGGTGGAGGCGACCGCCTCGGCGCGACGGCCCGCCACGATGTCGATCAGGCAGTGCCCGCTGTGCAGCACGCCGCTACGCCCGCGCATCCGCTCCCAGCGCCGGGTGGCGTCGGTCGAGTCGGCCGGCTTGCCGAGAACCTCGCCGTCGAAGGCGAGCACCGAGTCGCAGCCGAGCACCAGGGTCCGCTCGTCGTCGGTCGGCCGCAGCCGGGTGAGCACGGCCTGGGCCTTCAGGCGGGCCAGTTCCAGGCACAGCTCCTCGGCCCGGTCGGTGACGACGAGAGACTCGTCCACCCCGCTGACCAGCACGTCCGGCTCGATGCCGGCAGCCTGGAGACTCTTGCGACGGGCGGGGCTCGCCGAGGCGAGCACGAGGCGAAGTGGCGCGGCGTCTGACACGTCGCCGACGTTACCGGCCGCGTCGGCCCGGCGTGGGTCGGCCGGCGTTGCGCTCGCGGTCGAGCGTCTCCATCAGCGTCCCAGAGGTGGTCCCGGGGACCGGTTTCCGGCGTAGGGTCAGCGACTGATTCGGGGCGGCGGGTCGTCGCTCCGCCGGCGGTGGCGCGCGATCAGCGCCCACGCCGTACCCGCCGCGACCAGCACGCCGAGGGTCACCCACCCGCGCACGGTGGCCCCACGGTCGCCGTCGTCGCCCGGGTGGGCGGCCGCCGTCGTGCTCGGAGCTCCAGCGGCCGGCGCGCTCGCCGTCGCCGACCCGAAACCCAGCGGCGGTACGTCTGCCGTCAGCGCCGCCACCAGGTCGATCACCCCGTAGCCGTACTGGTCGTCGTGGCCCGGTGGGCCCTTGTCGACGGCGGTGGCCGTAAGCCGATGCGCCACCTCCGACGCGGGCAGGTACGGGTACTTCGACCGGATCAGCGCCGCCGCCCCAGCCACGATGGCCGTGGCGTCGGAGGTGCCAGTGCCCTTTCGGTACTTGCCGTCGATGCTGGTGCTGTAGATGTCTACGGCCGGAGCGACTACGTCGATCTCTGGACCTGTGACCGAAACCGCCGCCCGCTCGCCGTTCCGATCAATCCCGCCGACGGAAATAACACCTTGCTCCGAGGCTGGATAAGTGACGCCAAGGTCTCCCGGCAAGTTCCCAGCGGCCGCGACGACGACCACGTTAGCGCGTAGTGCAGCCGAAACCGCCTGCCTAAGTCGTGTCGCTGACAAACTGCCGGCTGAAATGCTGATTACATCAGCGCCATGTGCCACCGCATAGTTAATACTGGTTGCCAGTCCGTCGGTAGTTCCTTCTTTTTCGGGTGCCGAATAGAAGATCGGCAGGATTTTCGCCTTGGGCGCAACACCTAGTGCGCCAGTGGTCCCGCTGCGGCCATGAGCAGCGATTAGCCCTGCCATTCCGGTTCCATGGCCACTCTGATCACCTCGGCCGTCGTCGTGGCCGCCCGCAATGATGCTCGTTCCTGGGAGCAAGTTGCCCCGTAGGTCTGGATGCGGGTCCACGCCGGTATCTGGCACCGCAACTGTAACGCCCTCGCCTTGAGAAATTCGATGTGCCTGATCGATTTTCAAGTACCGCAGATGCCACTGGTCGCTGCGAATCCGGGCTGGTCCATCCGAGGGCGGGGCCGCGACCGATGGCTGGATTCTCTCTGTCAGGGCAAGCATGGGCGACGCCGAGAGGATCAGTAGCGCCGATGCGACGCGAATTGCGCATCGCCTCACCGATTGAAACCAATAGCCGGGCCGGGGTCAATCGGCCCATCCTCGTCCGGCGGACGGACTATGGGAGAGACACCTTGGTCGGTCTTCCAAGGGTCGTCCGGATCCCAGCCACCTGACTTCTCGTTGTCTGAGTCGCGCCTCGCTCGTCCCTGGAAGCCGTTGGCGCCATTCAATCCAACAAATCCCGGTGCGCCACCGATTGGGGAGATTCCATGACCCGCTACACTCCGCCCCCCGCCTGGACGAGAGCCTGCCCCACCAGAAGGTGCAGTTCCCGCGCCACCACCGCCGATCACCCCGCCGATTGGGTTGACCCGGCGAGGTTGGCTATTGCCTATCCCTGGTTGCCCAAGTCCTAGCCCGGGTGGCCCACCAATCAGACCGCCTGGAGGCAGCGATCGGGTCGCGGGCGAGGTATTGGGCGAAAGGCTGTTGGCTCGCCTACCCCCGGGCTCGCCGGGCTCACCAGGGGCAGACGGGCGGCCGCGACTCGTCACCGGCGGTGGCGTGGCTGGCAGCCCGATACTGGAAGGTGAGTTGAGTGGCGTGGACGAGGTTTGGGGATTTGCGGGACCACTGGAGGCGGGTGCCAGTCGGGCGGGGGCGCCACCAAGTACCGGCCCTACCCCCGGTGCGGTCGGAGCCGGCGCAGGCCGAGGCGTACTGGCTGGTCGTGTAATCGATGACATGTTGCTAGCCGAGGGCAGTGGTACCGCGACAATCGGCGGAATAGCGGGCGCGGCCCCACCGTAAACGTCGGCGCTCTGAGGGTCTTTACGCCCCGCCATCCCGGGGACAGGCGGAGGCTGGCGGAGCATTACTTGGGCGTGTTGGAGTTCGGTGCTGAGGCCGTACATGATGCCGCGCGCCTGGACGTTGAGCCGCTCCAGGTCGGCGTCCGTCACCGGCTGGTCCGGCACCCGACTGCCCATGGCCGCCTTCGGGTCGGCGGCGGTCGCCTCGTACGCCCGCTTCTGCTGGAGCTTGACCGCCCACTCCTCGTACACCTTCTCCAGCTCGGCCCGGCTGCTGCCGATGGCCTGGGTGGCGGCGGAGAGCGTCGTGTAGTTGGCGGTGGCGGCGTCGTGCGTGCGGCGTACCTTGTCGATCAGCTCGTCCAGCTCGCGCAGGTAGGCGCGGGCGGCCTCGTTGGTCTCCGGCGGCCACGCCTCGGCCAGACCGCGCCGGTATTCCTGGAGCCGGGCCAGGTGGGTCTGGGCCAGGTCGCAGACCTTGCGCCAGCCGGCGACCTGCTTCCAGTGGTTGGTGGTGTCGTGGTCCTGCAGGCAGGCCCACATGCTCGCCACGTCCATCAGGCGCCAGTCGGTGAGGCCGGAGGTACGGCCGCTGCCCCGTTCGATCACGGCAGCACCACCGGCCCGCTCTCCGGCCCGGTGGGGTCGCCCAGCACCGGCGGGGGAGCGGTCGGCGCGATCGGGCCGGGAGCGGCGAGCGCCCGTTCGACGTCGGCCACCCGGGCGGAGGAGAAGGCGTCGGAACCGGTGTACTGCTCGGCGACGGTCGCGGCGGCGGCGGCGAGGTGCCCGGTGACGCCGCCGAGGCCCCAGACCATGTCGGCGGTGGCCTGCTGGGTCTCGTGATGGGCGCGCAGGAAGTCGACCAGCTCGATGAAGGCGTCCGCCGGGTTGGGCACCTTCGCCGTCATGTCCTCGGCGATGTACGACAGGTGCGGTGCGTAGTTGCGCTCCACCTCGGCCTGGAGCCGGTCGGCGAACTCGCGCATCTTGCGGATGTCGGCCTCGATGCCGCCGTAGCCGCGGAGCCAGGACGCTGGGCGGTCCTCCTCAGGGATCATCGGCCCTCCCTACCTGTTACGGCGCCGTTTCCCTGAGTGAGGTTAATGGCTGCGCGACGACGGCGGCAGCCCCAAGGCCATGGACATCCGTCACCCGGCCTCCGGATCACCGCCACCGAGCTGCGGTGATCCGTACCTGGAAAAAGTCAGCGGGGCAGGCCGGAGGCGCGCCACGCGCCGGGGCCGGCGGCGACGGCCGCGCCGGCCGGTCGTGCGCTGCGCGCCCAGGCCGAGACGGCGGCCGGCGCGGGCGCGGCGGCCGGCCGGGACCGCACGGCGATCGCACCCACCAGGGCGGCCAGCTCCTCGGCGGTCGGTACGCCGCGGACGACCCGGAACAGCGGCTCTTCGGCAGACATGCCGTCAGCGTACGCGTCGAGAAGTTGACCTATGCCGCACAGTGGCGTGCCGCCGGTGTGACAGTCGGGGGCTCCGGGTACCGTCTCTGCGATGTCGAACCCGCTTCCCCAACTCGTCGCTGACCGATACCGGCTGATTTCGCCGCTCGGTCAGGGTGGCATGGGTCGGGTGTGGAAGGCGCGCGACGAGGTGCTGCACCGGGACGTGGCGATCAAGGAACTGGTCCCGCCGCCCAGCCTCACCGACGACGAGCGCCGCGAGATGCGGGAACGTTCGCTGCGGGAGGCGCGGGCCATCGCCCGGCTCAACCACATCAACGTCGTCCGCATCTTCGACGTGCTGCGCACCGACGGCGACCCGTGGATCGTCATGGAGTACGTGCCGTCGAAGTCCTTGCAGGACACTCTCGCCGAGGACGGCCCGGTGCCGCCCGCCCGCGCGGTGGAGATCGGGCTCGGCGTGCTCGGTGCGCTGAAGGCGGCGCACAAGGCCGGCGTGATGCACCGCGACGTCAAGCCGGGCAACGTGCTGCTCGGCAACGACGGCCGGGTGGTGTTGACCGATTTCGGTCTCGCCACCATCCCCGGTGACCCGAACGTCACCCGCACCGGCATGGTGCTCGGCTCGCCCGCGTACATCGCGCCGGAGCGGGCCCGCGACGGCACCGCCGGGCCGGAGGCCGACCTCTGGTCGCTGGGCGCCACCCTCTACGCGGCGGTGGAGGGCAAGTCGCCGTACGCCCGGCCGTCGGCGATCGCCACGCTGGCCGCGCTCGCCACCGAACCGCTGCCGCCGCCGAAGAACGCCGGGCCGCTCAAGCCGGTGCTCAACGGCCTGCTGCGCAAGGACCCGAACGACCGGATCACCGCCGAGGTCGCTGAGCGGCTGCTGCGCCGGGCCGGCGGCAAGCGGTCGCGGACCATCCCGCTGCTCGACGGCGTACGCCGGCCGGGGCCGAACGGTCCGCGCGAACCGCGCCCGCCGCTGGTGCCCGCGCCGCGACCGGCGGAGGAGCACCGGCCGGTCAGCCCGCCGGCGCCCCGGGCACCGCAGGCACCCGCCTCGACGGCCGCTGCGGGGGCGGCCGCGGAGGACGCCACCGCGAAGGTGCCGGCCGGGTCGGACGTCGCGCCCACCGCGAAGGTCGAGCCGCCGTCCAGCGTGGACGCCGGCCCCACCACGAAGGTCGACCCGCCGGCGTCGGCCGCCGGCGGCACGAAGGCCGAGCCGCGTAAGCCGGTGAACCCCACCTCCGTCATGCCCGCGCCGGTGAGCCCGCCGTCCGGGCGCGCGCCGGTGCTGCCGTCCGACGCTACGAAGCCGGACAACACCCGGCGCAACGTGCTGATCGGGGTGGTGGTCGCGCTGCTCCTGCTCGGCCTGGTCGTGGTGGTCCCGCTGCTCAACAGCGATGACGACAAGGACGGCGGCGGCACCCCGCAGGCCGGCTCGACCAGCACGCCGACCACCGCATCGACGAGCTCGGCGCCCGCCCCGCCCCCGCCGACCAGCGCCGCCCTCAGCCCGACGCCGTCGGCCTCGGCGTCCGGTCTGGTCCTGCCGCCCGGCTGGAAACTGCACAAGGACCCGGCCGGTTTCACGCTGCCGCTGCCTGAGGGCTGGGTACGCCGTAACGCCGGAACCAACACCGTCGTCTTCGACGAGCCCAACGGGGTACGTGAGCTGCTCGTCCAGTGGACCAGCACGCCGAAGTCGGACGCGAAGGCCGACTGGGAGCGGATCGAGC
Source organism: Micromonospora sp. S4605 (assembly GCF_003176715.1). Classification (NCBI taxonomy): domain Bacteria; kingdom Bacillati; phylum Actinomycetota; class Actinomycetes; order Micromonosporales; family Micromonosporaceae; genus Micromonospora; species Micromonospora sp. S4605. The sequence goes on along the minus strand of NZ_QGSW01000211.1, from coordinate 33,811 downwards.
CGGACCGCAGGAAGATCGTCAACAACTACGAGTACATCAGCATCGTGCGCTGCGACTTCTGGAAGACCTGCGCGGACTGGGAGTGGCGGGAGACCCGCGACGGCACCAGGATCCGGGTCCGCAACCGCGGCTTCGTCACCGCCAAGAACCGTGGCTACGCCCTGCGCTGGGAGGTGGCCGACAAGGACTGGCAGGCCAACCTGCCCAACTTCGAGCTGATCGCGAAGGGCTTCGTGCCCGACCGCCAGGACTGAATCGGGCAACTTCCGTCCGGTGCCGCACCGAGCACGTCATCGTGAGGTGCATGGACGACGGGGAACGCGAGCGGGCGCTGCTCACCGCCCTGACCACCGAGCATTTCGTGCTGCAGACCTCACGCAGCGCGACCGTCACCGAGTCGGTGGGCCGGGCGACCGTCTTCCTGTCCATGCTCTCCGCCGCGCTGATCGGGCTCGGTTTCGTCGCCAGCAACGCCACGCTCGTCCGGCCGTACCTGGGTGCGGTGCTGCCGACGCTGCTGATCACCGGCTTGCTCACCTTCCTGCGGCTGGTGCAGAACATGGTGGAGAACGAGTTGGATCTGGCGCGGATCCAGCGCATCCGGGCGTACTACCACCGCCGGCTGGCCGGTGAGCACGACTTCTTCGCCGACGCGGTGCAGGAGGAGGGCATCATGCGGGCGACCTGGGCGGCGGTCGGTAACGCGCCGCGGAGGGCGCAGCTGTTGCTGACGACGGCGGCGATGGTGGGCGCGGTGAACGCGCTGCTGGTCGGGCTCGCGGCGACCCTGCTGGCCCGGCTCGCGGGGGTGTCGGCCGGGCTCGCGATCGGCGTCGGCACGGTGCTGGCTCTGCTGGCCTTCGTCGCCCAGTTCGGCTACCTCGATCGCCAGTCGATCTCCCAGCCCGGCTAGGGACTGCCAATTGGTTCGCATGGCCTCCCGTCTGCCGGGGTATCTCAACCGGCACGACGGAAGGAGGTACGACATGGGCTACCGACGCAAGGACACCCGCCCCCGGGTGGCACTGTGGATGCTGGTCGCGCTCGGCGACATCGTTCTCGTCCTGGTCAGCGTGGGGCTGCCGGTGCTGGTCGCGCTGCTCAGCGTCGTGACCGTCACCCTTGCCGGAGTGGCTGGCTGGCGGCTGTCGCGGCGCGGCGCCCTCGCCCGCGAGGAGTCCCCGGTCCCGGCGATGGCGAGGCGACGGGCCTGACCCCGGGCCGAGCGGCGTGGCGGCAGCCGGACCAGTTGTCCACCGTACGGTGACAGCCGATCCCGCTGCCGCCAACTGCCTCCCCGGGGCGGATCAGGTGTTGTTGGCCAGCGCGATCAGCCGGCTCCGGTCACCGTTCCAGTAGTTGCGGTCGACGTTGCCGGCGATGCCGGAGACGCTGCCGGTGCTGGTGTACTGCCAGAAGCTCCAGAACGGCGCGCCGGGCGGCAGGGTGCCGGGCGAGCTCGCCCACCGGGCGATCCACAGCGGGTGGTTGCCCCACGGGCCGCTCCAGCTGCCGGTGCAGGTGTTCCAGAAGCTGGTGGTGGTGTAGATGACCGCGTACCGGCCGGTGCGGGAGCGGTAGGTGTTCAGGAAGTCCTGCACCCAGTTGCGCATGCCAGTCGTGCTCAGGCCGTAGCAGTAGCCGCCGGAGTACGGGTTGGCCTCGAGGTCCAGCGCGGCGGGCAGGGTGCGGCTGTCGGCCGACCAGGCGCCGCCGTTGGAGGCCAGGTAGTTCGCCTGCACGGCGCCGGAGGAGATGTTGGGCCGGGCGAAGTGGTACGCGCCGCGGATGACGCCGGCGTTGTAGGCGGCCACGTAGTTGGTGTTGAACCGCGGGTCCTTGTAGCTGGTGCCCTCGGTGGCCTTGATGAACGCGAACTGGATGCCGGCGTTGCGGACGCTGGTCCAGTTGATGGCGCCCTGGTAGTGGGACACGTCGATGCCGGGGACGGTGGCGGCTTGTGCCGGGGTCGCGGTGGCCACGAGCCCCGCCGCCGCGGTGGCGAGGACGGTGAGGCCGGCGGCGAGCATTCTGCGCAGCGATGATCTGGTACGGGTCATGGATGCCTCCAAGGACGCCGATGGGATTGACGACTATCTTTGGAGGTAAGTGCCCTCGATCACAAGGGGACCTAAAGAAATCTACATCGATGGCTAACGTTCGATCGGAACCGGATCGTCGACGTCGACGGAGGGTTTCGGGAAGGCAACGTTTGGTGTCGCCGGTTGGAACGCGGGGGTGGGTGAGGGCCGCTTAGCGGAGTGCAGCCGGGTCGATCCGCCAACGGAACGGCTCGGTCAGGCTGAGTTGCTCGCCCGCCTTGGCGACCTGGTCCTCGACGTAGTGGGCGCCGTCCAGCCGGAACAGTCGCAACGAGTGGCTCTGACCGTCCTGCTCGACCAGCAGATACCAGGGGATCCGGGCGATCGCGTAGAGCTGCATCTTGACCAGCCGGTCGGCGGCGGCGTTCCCCGGCGAGACGATCTCGGCGACCAGGACGACCTCCCCGGCCTCCACCACGGTGCCCTCGTCGTCGGTGTCGGCGACCACCACGTCCGGAATGACGATCCGGTCGACCCCGAGTCGGACGTTGACCGCCTCGAACACCGCGAGGCCGCCGGCCGCGGCCTCGACGCTGTTGGCCAGCAGGCGCGACACCCGCTGGTGCCGCTTGCTCGGGGCAGGGCTCACGATCAGGCTCCCGTCGAGCAGCTCGATCCGGTTCGGGGTGTCGCCCATGGCGAGGTAGTCGGCCTCCGTCCAGAGCCCGACATGGTTTTCCAGGGGGGCCGCGCTCACCGGCGTTCACCTCCCGCTCCGATCGCCACCCGGTCAGTCTCACACGATACGAGCAATCGGGCGGCCGCCGACACGAGGACGGCCGGTAGGCTCGCGCCCCATGGTGTCGATCGACGGGTTGACCGGGCTCTGGGACCGCCTCTTCGGGGCGCAGCCGGATCCGCCGCCGCTGCTGGTGCTGCTCACCGCCGCCGTCGCCCTGGTGGTGGTCTCCACCCGGCTGCCCTGGCGGATCGCGCGCAACGCGGTCACCATCGCGCACGAGGGCGGCCACGCGCTGGCCGCCCTGCTCACCGGCCGCAGGTTGCGTGGCATCCGGCTGCACTCGGACACCTCCGGGCTGACCCTCTCGGCCGGCCGGCCGACCGGCCCCGGGATGATCCTCACGCTGCTCGCCGGCTACCTCGCCCCGCCGCTGGTCGGGCTGGCCGGCGCGTGGCTGCTCGGCGGCAACCGGACCACGCTGCTGCTCTGGGTCGCCGTGGCGCTGCTGCTCGCCATGCTGGTCATGATCCGCAATGTGTTCGGTGTGCTGTCGCTGCTGGTCACCGGCGGGATCGTGCTCGCCGTCTCCTGGTACGCCTCGCCGCAGGTGCAGGCCGCGTTCGCGTACACCGGGGTGTGGTTCCTGCTGCTCGGCGGCGTCCGGCCGGTGCTGGAGCTGCAACGGCTGCGCGGCCGGGGCCGGATGCCCGAGTCCGACGCCGACCAACTGGCCGGGATCACCCCGCTGCCGGCGTTCTTCTGGGTGACGGTGTTCGCGCTGGTCAACCTGGTCACCCTGGCCGTCGGCGCGGTCGTGCTGGCCGGCCCGATCCTCACCGACGCCGGCGTCACCCTGTGACCGCACGAACCCGGTGACCAGCGCGAAGAGCACAAACGAGGGGTCAGGAGGCGGGATGACGGAGCTGATCGAGCGGAACCGGGCGGCGTACGACCTGATCGCGGCGGACTTCGACGCGCGGAACCCCGAGGTGCCGGCGACCTACCGGGCGCTGGCCGACGACTTCCGCGCCCGGGTCGACGGGCCGGTGCTCGACCTGGGTTGCGGTCCGGGGCGGGACCTGGCGTTCCTGGCCGAGCTGGGGCTGACCGGCGTCGGGATGGACCTGTCGGCCGGGATGCTGGCCCGCGCCCGCGCCCGGGTGGCGGCGCCGCTGGTGCAGGGCGACCTGCTCCGGCTGCCGATCCGTTCGGCCACCCTGGGCGGGGTCTGGTGCTCGGCGTCGCTGCTGCACCTACCGAAGGCCGACGCGCCGGCCGCCTTGGCCGGTGTTCGCCGAGTGCTGCGACCGGGCGGCCCGCTGTTGCTCAGCCTCAAGGAGGGCGAGGGCGAGGGCTGGGAACGCTGGCCAGGCGAGGCGGTCGACCGCTACTTCGCCCGCTACCGCCTCCCCGAGGTCGAGGCGTTGCTCGCCGGCGCTGGCCTCGTTCCGCTGCGCCGGGAACGGGACACCTCGCCGGTCGGCGAGTCGTGGCTGGCAGTCCTGGCCGTCGCCGCCGGCTGAGCCGCGCCGGGTAGCAGGCAGAATGGGGCCGTGCGGTATGTGATCATCGGGGCGGGCGCGGTCGGCGGCACCATCGGCGTACGGCTGGCGGAGGCCGGCCACCACGTCACGCTGGTGGCCCGCGGCGCGCATCTGGACGCGATCCGGCAGCGCGGTCTGACCCTGCGCCAGCCCGAGCGCGAGCAGACCGCCCGGCTGCCCGCCGTGGACCGGCCGGGCGACCGCCCGCTGCCCGCGGACACCGTGCTGGTGCTGACCGTCAAGTCGCAGGACACCGCCGGCGCGCTGGCGGCCTGGGCGGACGCGCCGGTGGCCGGCGGCGGTACGGCGGGGGAGCGACTGCCCCTGTTCACAGCGCAGAACGGGGTGGCCAACGAACCGGCCGCGCTGCGGCTCTTCGCTGAGGTGCACCCGGTCTGTGTCTGGCTGCCCGCCACTCACCTGGAGCCGGGCGTGGTGGTGGCCAACGGCCACCCGCACCCGGGGATGCTCCACCTGGGTCGCTACCCCACCGGCTCGGACGCGGTCGACCGGGCTGTCGCCGCCGACCTGACCGGCGCCGGTTTCGTCGCCCCGGTCCGCGACGACGTGATGCGCTGGAAGTACGGCAAGCTGCTGGCCAACCTCGGCAACGGCCTGCAGGCGTTGCTCGGCCGGGACGTCCCGGACGACCTGGCCGGCCGGGTCCGCGCGGAGGCCGAGGCGGTGCTCGCCGCCGCCGGCATCGCGTACACCTCTCGGGCCGAGGAGGCGGCCGAGCGGGGTGACCTGGTGCAGCACCGGCCGGTCGGTGGGGCGGAACGGGCCGGCGGCTCCACCTGGCAGAGCCTCGCCCGCGGCGCCGGCTCGGCCGAGGCCGACCACCTCAACGGCGAGATCGTGCTGCTCGGCCGGCTGCACGGCGTACCGACGCCGGCCAACGCCGCCGTGCAGGTCGCGGTCCGCCGCGCGGTGCGGGAGCGGATCCCGGCCGGCGGGTTCCCGCTCGCCGAGCTGACGAAGATGATCGGCTGAGCCGGCAACCGATGGCACCGGGTCGCGCGTGTCCCCTGCGACCGCCACGGGGGAGGTAACCAGGTGTCGGACGTCGACGAGTTCGACGAGTTCTACCGCGGCAGCCGGCAACGGCTGCTCGGTTTCGTCTACGTGCTCACCGGCGACTTCGCCGAAGCGCAGGACGCGGTCCAGGAGGCGTACATCCGGGCCTGGCAGCGCTGGTCGACGGTGAGCCGGTACGACGAGCCGGAGGCGTGGGTGCGGGTGGTGGCGTCCCGGATCGCGGTGAGCCGGTGGCGCAGCCTGCGCAGCCGGGCGCGGGCCTACCTGCGGCATGGCGCCACCGAGAGCGTCCCCGGGCCGGACACCGACACCGTCGAGGTGGTCGCCGCGCTGCGCCGGCTGCCCGAGGAGCAGCGCACCGCCATCGCGCTCTACTACCTGCTCGGGATGCCGGTCGCCGAGGTGGCCCGGGAGACGGCCGCCCCGGTGGGCACGGTCAAGGCCCGACTCTCCCGGGGGCGGGCCGCGCTCGCCGGGCTGCTCGCCGTCGCTGACCTGGAGGAGGCCGCCGATGCGTGAGGACGTGACGGTCGTCGACCAGCTGAACCGCGCGCTGCGGGAGGTCCAGTGGCCGGAGCCGGCCGAGATCCGGGCCCGGGCCCGCCGGCGCAGCCGCCGCACGGCGGCCGGCGCGGCGACCGCCGTGCTCGTCCTGGTCACCGGTTTCGGGTACGTGGCGGCGGACCGGTCGACGCCGCCCGCGCCGCTGGTCGCCGCGACCCCCGGCCCACCGGCGTCGCCGGCGACCGCCGGGCTGACCGAGATCCCGCAGGAAGCCCTGCTCGACCCCCGGGACGTGCCGCTGAAGACCGGCACGCGACTCGGTGCGGCCGGCCTGCGGGAGCCGGTGCGGGTCGACCCGATGCTGGAGTCCTGCGGCCGCCAACGGGGCGTTGCGTCGACCGCGCCCACCTCCCGCTACTCGCGGTCGCAGACCCTGCTGCCGCCGGCGACCGGCCCGTCGGGCCAGCACCCGGTGCTCACCCAGGACGTCTACCGGGTCGAACCGGACCAGAGCCCGGCGGTCTTCGGCCTGGTGAAGCTGCTGCTGCACGCCTGCGCGGAATGGGAGTTCACCGGTTCCGCCGTGCTGAACGGCCGGGTGGTGTCGACCGTGAACCCGCACCGCTGGGAGACGCCGGTCAGCGGATTCGCCGGCGACGAGTCCGTGATGGTGCGGCACGTCCCGCTGGCGCCGCGCAGCCGCACCGGCGGGAAGCCGGTCGCCGCGACCCCGCCGGTCGAGGTCACCATGGTGGTGCGGGTCGGCGACCTGGTCACCGTGGTCGCCACCGGCCCGGACACCATCAAGGACACGGTGGACGACGCCCGACCCGGCGGCCTCAGCTACACCGACCTGGAGGCGCTGGGCAGGACCGCGGCGCGCCGGATGTGCGTGGCGGCCAACCCCGGCTGTTGACCGCCGGCCACGATCCGCGCGGCCTCCGGGCAACTCCGGAAGCCGCGCGGCGGGACGGTGCTCAGAGCGGGATGTTGCCGTGCTTCTTGGGCGGCAGGGTCTCCCGCTTGGTGCGCAGCACGCGCAGGGCGCGGACGATCTGGGCGCGGGTCTCGTGCGGCGGGATCACCGAGTCGACGTAGCCGCGCTCGGCCGCGATGTACGGGTTGGCCAAGGTGTCCTCGTACTCGGCGATCTTCTCGGCGCGCACCGCGGCCGGGTCCTCGGCGGCGGCCAGCTCCTGCCGGTAGAGGATGTTCACCGCGCCCTGCGCGCCCATCACCGCGATCTGGGCGGTCGGCCAGGCGAAGTTCAGGTCCGCCCCGAGGTGCTTGGAGCCCATCACGTCGTACGCCCCGCCGTACGCCTTGCGGGTGATGACGGTGACCTTCGGGACGGTGGCCTCGGCGTACGCGTAGATGAGCTTGGCGCCGCGGCGGATGATGCCGTCCCACTCCTGGCCGGTGCCGGGCAGGAAGCCGGGCACGTCCACGAAGGTCAGCACCGGGATGTTGAACGCGTCGCAGGTGCGCACGAAGCGGGCCGCCTTCTCGCTGGCGGCGATGTCCAGCGTGCCGGCGAAGTGCATCGGCTGGTTGGCCACCACCCCGACCGGCCGCCCCTCGACCCGGCCGTAGCCGATGACCAGGTTCTGCGCGTAGAGCGGCTGGACCTCCAGGAACTCGCCGTCGTCCAGGACGTGCTCGATCACCCGGTGCATGTCGTACGGCTGGTTCGCCGAGTCCGGGATCAGCGTGTCCAGCTCGCGGTCCTCGTCCGTGACGTCGAGGTCGGCGTCCACCGGGTAGACCACCGGCTCGTCCAGGTTGTTCGACGGCAGGTACGACAGCAGCGCCTTGACGTACTCGATCGCATCCTCCTCGTCGGTGGCGAGGTAGTGCGCGTTGCCGCTGCGGGTGTTGTGCGTCCGGGCGCCGCCCAGGTCCTCCATCGCCACGTCCTCGCCGGTGACCGTCTTGATGACGTCCGGGCCGGTGATGAACATGTGCGAGGTCTGGTCGACCATCACGGTGAAGTCGGTGACCGCCGGGGAGTAGACAGCGCCGCCCGCGCACGGGCCCATGATCAGGGAGATCTGCGGGATGACGCCGCTGGCCCGTACGTTGCGGAAGAAGATCTCGCCGTAGAGGCCGAGCGAGGCGACGCCCTCCTGGATCCGGGCGCCGCCGGAGTCGTTGATGCCGATGACCGGGCAGCCGATCTTCATGGCCAGGTCCATCACCTTGACGATCTTCTCGCCGAAGACCTCGCCGAGCGAGCCGCCGAAGACCGTGAAGTCCTGGGCGAAGACGCAGACCTGCCGGCCGTCGATGGTGCCGTAGCCGGTGATGACGCCGTCGCCGTACGGGCGGGTCCTGTCCAGCCCGAAGTTGGTGGACCGGTGCCGGGCCAGCTCGTCCAGCTCGACGAAGGAGCCCTCGTCGAGCAGCAGCTCGATCCGCTCCCGGGCGGTCTTCTTGCCCCGCGCGTGCTGCTTCTCCACCGCCCGCGCCGATCCGGCGTGCACCGCCTCGTCGACCCGGCGCTCCAGGTCCGCCAGCTTGCCCGCGGTGCTGTGGATGTTGATCCCGGTCTCGGTAGTCACCCAGGGAATATAACGATGGTTCAGGTCGTCGCCGCTGTGCAGTTCGCCTCAGCTTGGTCGGGGCGACCCGGCGAGCCCGCCAACGGCGGGCCGTAGGCTGGCGGAATGCCGGGCTCGCCGTACACCGATCTGGACCGCCCGCCGCTGTCGGCGGCGCGGCTGCGGCGGGCGCTGGTCGCCCCGTACGGGCCGTGGAACCGGCTGGAGCTGCGGGCCGAAACCGGCTCGACCAACGCCGACGCGGCCGAGGCGGCGCTGGCCGGTGAGCCGGAGGGCCTGGTCGTGGTCGCCGAGCGGCAGACCGCCGGGCGCGGCCGCCGGGGCCGGGTCTGGCAGTCGCCGCCCCGGGCCGGCATCGCGACCAGCGTGCTGCTGCGGCCCGGCGAGGCCGTCCCGGAGCGCCGCTGGCCGGCGGCGCCGTCCGCCGGGTACGGCTGGCTGCCGCTGCTGGCCGGCGTGGCGCTGGTCGAGGCGGTGGCTCGGCTGGCCGAGCTGGACGCCGGCCTGAAGTGGCCGAACGACCTGCTGGTCGGCGACGCGAAGTGCGCCGGGATCCTGGCCGAGGCGGTGCCGGCGGCCCGGCCCGGCGACCCGCCCGCGATCGTGCTCGGTGTCGGGCTGAACGTCACGCTGCGCGCCGACGAGCTGCCGGTGAACCCGACCGGGCTGCCCGCCACCTCGCTCCAGTTGGCGGGCGCGGCGGCGACCGACCGGGATCCGCTGCTGCGGGCCCTGTTGCGCGCGGTCGCCGACTGGTACGACCGCTGGCGCACGGCCGGCGGCGACGCGGTGGCCAGCGGGCTGCGCGACGCCTACCTGGCCGCCTGCGTCACGGTCGGCAAGGAGGTACGGGTGCTGCTGCCCGACGGAACCGACGTCGCCGGCCTGGCCACCGGCGTCGACCCGGACGGCCAACTCCTCGTCCAGACCCCCACCGGCGAGCGTCACCTGGCCGCCGGAGACGTCCTCCACCTTCGCTGACCCTCGCGGCGATCCAGCGGCAGGCGCCCCGGCGGAAAGGGGCGGAAGCCGGGCACGAGGGGCGGTAGGTGCAAGATCGCGCGAGTGGGCGGGTGCCGCCCGCGCGGCTGATGTCCGGGCGGGCGCTGACCGGTTACGGTCAGCGCGTCCGTTCCTGCGAGGAGGTTCCCGTGGCGTTCCCCGAAGACGTGCTCACCGAGGACGAGCACGTCGTGCTGCACCTGCACCCGCACTGGAAGGCCCTGATCCGGCCAGTGGCGGTGCTGGTGCTCGCCGTCGGCGCGGTGGTGGCCGGTCTGGTCCTGCTGCCGTCCGGCGGGGGTGGGTCGATCGCGCTCGCCGTGATCGGGGTGCTGGCCCTGGTGGCGGTGCTCTGGCTGGCGCTCTGGCCGTTCCTGGTCTGGCGCACCACGCACTACCTGTTCACCAACGAGCGGGTACTGCTCCAGCAGGGGGTGCTCTCCCGGGACCGGCGGGACATCCCGCTCACCCGGGTCAACGACCACGCGATGAGCCAGCGCTTCGTCGAGCGTCTGCTCGGCTGCGGCACGCTGACCATCGAATCGGCCGGCGAGCGTGGCCAGTCCGTGCTGCCCGACGTGCCCCGGGTCGGCCAGGTGCAGACCAAGCTCTACGAGCTGGTCGAGGCGCACCACGACAAGCACTCGCTCGGCGACTCGGAGATGCGCGAGATCCTCGCCGACCTGAACGAGGGCAAGCCGCTGCGCGATCCCACCGCCTGATCCACTCCGTCCCGCTCGCCCCGGGCGGGCGGGGTGCGGTCAGCGGCGCGGGGTGCGGCGGGAGGTGGCCTGAAGTTCGGCGGCGAGCTCGGCTTCGAGTTCGCGATCCAGGGCGCCGACGCCGGCGTCGAGCGGAACCGGGCGGCCCTGCACCGGGGCGCCCGGGCCGTGCGCCGGCTCGGCGGCCGGTCCGCGTCTCGCGCCGGACGGTGGCGGCTGGACCTCCTCCAACTCGGAGATCGACTCGGCCAGCTCGGCCACCGGGTCCAGCTCGGCGATGTTGTCCCACTCGTCGCGCGGAATGCTGTGCCAGGTCGGCTGGGCCTCGGCCGGCGCCGGCTGGAAGACGAACGTGCGGTACGACCAGAACCGGAACAGCGTGGCCAGCAGCACGCCGCCGGTCTTCGCCACGTTCAACGCGAGCAGGCCGGTCATGCCCAGGCCGTACTTGGCCAGTGCGAGCACACCCAACTCGATGAGCAGGCCGGTGGCATTGAACAGGAAGAACAGTGCGTATTCGCGCCGCAGGGCCGATTTGGGGCGATCCCGGTACGTCCAGTGCCGGTTCATCAGATACGAGGTGATCGTCGCCACCACGGTGGCGATGACCGTCGCCTTCAGTTGACCGTCGACAAAAACGGTGAGTGCCAGCGCATTGAACACCGCGTAATTGATGACTGTGTTGATGCCGCCGACGATGCCGAATTTGAGCGCCTCGTGGATGAACTTCTGCCAGCGCTCGGGCAGCAGACGGACAAGACGCATGCGGAACACCTTAGGCCAGTGGATGGGGCCGGCAGGGGCCGGCCGGACGAGGGTGGGCGGCAGGTCACGCCCCGGGTCGGTCGTGCGTCACTTCCGGAACGGTCGGAGTTCCCGCTTCCACGAAGACGAACCGTCGGTACGACCAGAACCGGAACAGCGTGCCGAGCCCGGTGCCGACGATGAAGCTGGCGATGTTGTCCGCCAGCGGGGTCTGGAACACCTCCGGCCAGATGCTGCCGAGCCCGTAACGGCTCACCGCGAGGCAGGCGACCGCGATACCCAGGCCCACCCCGTTGAAGAAGAAGAACAGTGCGTACTCGCGGGCCGGGTTGGCGCCGCGGCGGTGCCGCCACGTCCAGAACCGGTTGCCGAGGAAGGCGACGGTGGCCGCGATGACTGTCGAGATGGTCTTCCCGATGACCGGCTCGACGTCCCGCACGCCCGTCAGGTAGTTGAACAGCGCGAAGTCGATGAGGAACGCGATCCCGCCCACCGTGGCGAACTTGCTCAGCTCCCGGACGAGATGACCGAACCGGTCCAGCAGCGAGCGGACGAGACCCGGGCGCTTCCCCCGAGAGCTCGGCTCCTGCCGGGAGCTCGGCTCCCCGGTCATCGTCGCGGCCACGGAGCGAGCGTACCGGCTGTCGTCACCCGGCACGGGTAGCAACGGCGAGCCGCCGCGGCGGGTGCGATGTCGATGAACGGAGCGTAACCGTCCGGAGGGGAATCCGGCGCCGGTTCGCGGGTAACCATCGGTCGTGAGCCGGTCGTACCGAGACGCCCCGGCGGGTCTGGCGATCCGCCGTCGGTCGAGGGTGCACGACAGGATTTGCGTGAAACTGCGCGCGAAAGCGGGTATTAGCTCGTGATGCCGCAGCGTGGCCGTACCTTGTGCAGTTCTTCACAACCAGTACCACTGACTGGCGAGGTCCACCGGTTTACGCTGAGCCCAATCCCAGGTTTCCACGAAGGCGACGCATCGCGCCGCCGAGACTCGTGCATCCCATAGACCGGTCAGCGTCGACCACAAGGAGATGTGTCATGGTTGCTCCGGCTACCCTTCGGGGTATCGATCAGGCCCCGACGTCCCACCCCAAACTTCTCGCCTGGGTCCGTGAGGTCGCCGAATTGACCACCCCCGACCGGGTGGTCTGGGTGGACGGGTCCGACGAGGAATGGCGTCGGCTCACCGACGAACTGGTCGAGGCCGGCACCCTGATCCGGCTCAACCCCGAGAAGAAGCCCAACTCGTTCTACGCGCGCACCGACCCGACGGACGTCGCCCGGGTCGAGGAGCGCACCTTCATCTGCTCCGTCGACGAGGCGGACGCCGGCCCCACCAACAACTGGATGGCGCCGGCCGAGATGAAGCGGACGATGACGGAGCTCTACCGCGGGTCGATGCGCGGCCGCACGATGTACGTCATCCCGTTCTGCATGGGCCCGGTCGAGGCCGAGAGCCCCATGTTCGGCGTGGAGATCACCGACAGCCCGTACGTGGTCGCCTCGATGCGCATCATGACCCGGATGGGGTCGAAGATCCTCGAGGCGATGGGCGACGACGCCGACTTCGTCCACGCGCTGCACTCGATCGGCGCCCCGCTCGCTCCCGGCCAGCAGGACGTGGCCTGGCCGTGCAACGAGACGAAGTACATCTCGCACTTCCCGGAGACCCGGGAGATCTGGTCGTACGGCTCCGGCTACGGCGGCAACTCGCTGCTCGGCAAGAAGTGCTACTCGCTGCGGATCGCCAGCGTGATGGGACGCGACGAGGGCTGGCTCGCCGAGCACATGCTCATTCTCAAGATCACCTCGCCCGAGGGTCGGGTCTACCACATCGCCGGTGCCTTCCCGTCGGCCTGCGGCAAGACCAACCTCGCCATGCTGGAGCCGACCATTCCGGGCTGGAAGGTCGAGACGATCGGTGACGACATCGCCTGGATGCGGTTCGGCCCGGACGGCCGCCTCTACGCGATCAACCCCGAGTACGGCCTCTTCGGCGTCGCGCCCGGCACCGACTGGAAGACCAACGCCAACGCGATGCGTACGCTCGACCGCGGCAACTCCATCTTCACCAACGTGGCCCTGACCGACGACGGGGACATCTGGTGGGAGGGCATGGGCGAGCCGCCGGCGCACCTGATCGACTGGAAGGGCAACGACTGGACGCCGGAGAGCGACAGCCTCTCCTCGCACGCGAACAGCCGGTTCTGCACCCCGATCACGCAGTGCCCGATCCTCGCCGAGGACTACTACGACCCGAACGGCGTGCCGATCGACGCGATCCTCTTCGGTGGCCGTCGCCGGGACACCGTCCCGCTGGTGACCGAGGCGCGGGACTGGGTGCACGGCGTCTACATGGGCGCCACGCTCTCCTCGGAGACCACCGCCGCCGCCTCCGGCGCGGTCGGCGTGGTCCGGCGCGACCCGATGGCGATGCTGCCGTTCATCGGCTACCACGGCGGCGACTACTTCCGGCACTGGATCGAGATGGGCAAGGGCGCCGACGGCGACGAGTCCAAGCTGCCGAAGATCTACTACGTCAACTGGTTCCGCAAGGACCCGGAGGGCAACTTCCTCTGGCCCGGCTTCGGCGAGAACTCCCGGGTGCTCAAGTGGATCATCGAGCGGATCGAGGGTCGCGCCGAGGCGGTGGAGACCCCGATCGGCATGGTCCCGGCGCCGGACGCGCTCGACGTCGAGGGCCTGGACATGACCCCGGAGGACGTCCGGATCGCGCTCAAGGTCGACCCGGAGGAGTGGCGCAACGAGCTCCCGCTGGTCACCGAGTGGTTCGAGAAGTTCGGCGACAAGCTGCCCGGCGTGCTCTGGGCCGAGCTGGACGCGCTGCGCGCCCGGCTGGACGCGGAGCAGCCGCGCAAGTAGGTGTGACGGTTGCCCGTACCGGGCACCATCGGATTCCATGAGGACGGCCGCCGAGACCGAGGTCCGGCGGCCGTCCGCCGTCCGGGTGCTGACCGCGGCTGGTGATCGACCGTTCGGGCATCTCCAGGCGGGAGACCCCGCCGCGCCGCCCGCAGGTCAGCGGCTGGCTGCTGACCAGCCGCGTCGCCGCGTTCACCTACAGCCCGCTGATGCTGGTCCCGGCGCTGGTGGCCGCCGCCGCGATCCTGGACGGCCGGCTGGCCGCCGCCCCGGCGGTGCTGTTCTGGTTCGGCGCCGGCATCGCGACCAGCTACGCGGTGCTGCTCTGCACCGCCTTCCTGATGCGCGGCAAGCAATGGGCCCGCACCCTGCTGGTGGTGGTCACCCTCGTCGTGCTTGCCGTCGACCTGCCGCTGTGCTGGTGGCTGCTCGGCCTGGACGGCCTGGTCCGCGACGGCGGACCGCTGGTCGCGGCGGCCGGCCTGACCCTCTACGGCCTCCGGCGCGCCACCCGCGCCGAGCGCACCGCCCCGGCCTGAAGGCGGCGGGACGGGCGCCGGTCGGTCTCGGTCGGTGGCGGTGACCCGGTCGGTCTCGGTCGGTGGCGGTGACCCGGTCGGTCTCGGTCGGTGGCGGTGACCCGGTCGGTCTCGGTCGGTGGCGGTGACCCGTCGGTGGCGGTGACCCGGCGATGCGAGTGCGGTCGGTGCCCTTTCGAGCTGCCCCGTCCGTGAGACCAGTGGCTGGCGGCCGGTCCTCCCACTCGCGCTCAGCACCGCTGGTGCCCCCACAGACGGGGCAGCTCTGATGGTGCCCCCACACAGACGGGGCAGCTCTGATGGTGCCCCCACAGACGGGGCAGCTCTGAAGCGTCTGCGGGGTGGTGCGGCAGTGGAGTGCTCCGGCAGGTGGGTGGATTGCCTGCTCATGCGGGGACGGCCCGGTCGCCACGGATCGCCCCACGGACGGACCGTTTCGACCGCCTCGGCGCGAGCCTGTGCGGCCGTCGGTGGTGGAGGCCGGCTGCGGCCCGGCTGCGGCCCGGGTGGGGGTCCGGTGCGGTCGCGGGGTGGAAGGTCGGCTGCGGCCGGGTGAGGGCCGGGTGAGGGCCGGGTGAGGGCCGGGTGAGGGCCGGCGTGCCGATCAGCGAGAAGGAGCGACAGGGCCCGGTGCGGTGTCGGCGATCGTGAGCGTGCGCGGGGCAGGATGGCCGGTGGGAGCCGCCGGTGTGGGGGACGCCGGGCGACGTGATCGCAGCGCACAGGGCCCGGGCGTAGCGGAGCCGCGGGCCGGAGGGGAGGCGACGCGGTGAGCGACGAGTTCGACGTGGTGGTGGTCGGGGCCGGTCCGGCCGGGTCGGCCGCGGCGCTGGCGGCCCGCCGCGGCGGGGCCCGGGTGTTGCTGCTGGACCGGGCCGACTTCCCGCGGGACAAGGCGTGCGGGGACGGCATCGCCGCGCACGCGCTGGACGTGCTCGCCGACCTCGGGGTGCCCGACGCGGTCGCCGGCTATCCGCCGCTGCCCGCGCTGCGGCTGGTCGGCCCCGGTGGCGGCGCGGTGGCCCGGGCGCTGCCCCGGCCCGCTTACACGGTGCCCCGGGCGGTCTTCGACGCCCGGCTGGTGTCGGCGGCGGTGGCGGCCGGCGCGCGGCTGCGCCGGCACGCGGTGCGCCGGGTCGAGGTCCGTACCGACCGGGTGGTGCTCGACGGGGAAGTGGCCGCACGGGCCGTGGTCGGGGCCGATGGCGCCGGGTCGGTGGTGCGGCGGGCGCTGGGCCACCCGGTGAACCCCGACCGGCACCTGGCGCTGGCCATCCGGGGGTACGCTCCGGCTCTGCCCGGCCCGCCCGAGCAGCTCATCGTCACCTCGGCGCCGCGCTGGCCGGCGTACGCCTGGTCGTTCCCGATCGGCGACGGCCGGGCGAACGTCGGGTACGGGGAGGTGTTGCGCGGCGAGCCGCTGACCCGCGCCCACCTGCTCGACCGGCTCGGCGCGCTGCTGCCCGGGACGGACCCGGCCACGGTCAGCGACCTGCGCGCCCACCACCTGCCGCTGTCCACGCACCGCCCGCCGCCCGGCCGGGGCCGGGTGGTGCTCGCCGGGGACGCGCTCTCGCTGATCAACCCGTTCACCGGTGAGGGGATCTTCTACGCCCTGCTCTCCGGCGCGCTGGCCGGCGCGGCGGCGGCCAGCGCACCCGAGCAGGCCGCCCGCCGGTACGCCGCCGCGCTGCGCCGCCGCCTCGGCACCCACCTGCGGCACAGCTCGGTCGCGGCCTGGCTGGCCCGGCGGCGCCGGGTGGTCGACGCGGCGGTCCGCGCGGCCCGCCGCGACGACCGGACCTACCGCACCATCGTCGAGCTGGGGCTGGGCGACGGCCGGCTGGACGCGCGGACCCTGGGCATGATCGGCATCGGTCTCTCGGCGTGGGAACGGGCTCCGGGGCCGTGACCGGCCCGGCAGGTCGCTACGCTGCAAGGTGATGACGCTGCGGAACCTTATCTACTCGGTGTACGAGCGCCGGCTGACGGCGAAGCTCGCGGGCAAGCCGGTGCCCCGGCACGTCGGCGTGATGTGCGACGGCAACCGCCGGTGGGCCAAGGAAATGGGCTACGTCGACCCGAACGATGGGCATCGGGTCGGCGCCGCCAAGATCAAGCACGTGCTGGGCTGGTGTGACCAGGCCGGCATCGCGCACGTCACGCTCTATCTGCTCGCCACCGACAACCTGCGCCGGCCGGCCAGCGAGCTGGACCCGCTGCTGGAGATCATCGAGCGCCTGGTGGTCGAGCTGGCCGAGGAGGGCAACCCCTGGCGGCTGCGCATGGTCGGCGCGCTCGACGTGCTCCCGGCGCAGACCGCCGCCTCGCTCAAGGCGGCCGAGGAGCGCACCCGGGAGCGCAGCGGCGGGGCCGAGGTCAACATCGCGGTCGGCTACGGCGGCCGGCGGGAGATCACCGATGCGGTGCGCTCGCTGCTGCTGGAACACGCCGCAGCCGGCGGCACCATCGAGGAGTTGGCCGAGGTGCTGGACGTCGAGCACATCGCCGAGCACCTCTACACCCGCGGCCAGCCCGACCCCGACCTGGTCATCCGCACCAGCGGCGAGCAGCGCCTCTCCGACTTCATGCTCTGGCAGTCGGCGCACTCCGAGTTCTACTTCTGCGAACTCAACTGGCCCGACTTCCGGCACATCGACTTCCTCCGGGCGCTGCGCTCGTACGCCAACCGCCAACGCCGCTACGGCGCCTGACCGCCGGGCCCCCACCCCGCGGGGGTCGGCCACGGGCGTGGTCAGCGAAGGTGGTGGGCGGCCTGGCTGAGGAAGTCGCCCAGTGCGGCGGGGGAGTCGATGGTGAGATCGGCGGCGGAGGCGACCTCGTCCCCGGTCTCCGGGTTGGCGACGGCGACGCAGACGCCGTAGAACTCCGGATCGGCGGCGGCCCGGGCGCGCAGCGCGGCGAACGCCTTGATGTCGGAGACGTCGTCGCCGAAGTACCAGGCCGCCCCAGCGTCCCGGATCACCTCGCCGATCACCAGCCCCTTGTCCTGGTCGACCGGGGGCTTGAGCTCCAGCACCATCCGGCCGGCCTGCATCCGCAGCCCGAGCCGCTCGGCCTGGGCCCGGCCCCACTCCTCGACGGCGCCGGCGAGCTGGGGCGCGGTGCGGTAGTGCAGCGCCACGGAGAGCCGCTTGTACTCGACCAGGGCGCCGGGCGGCAGCTCGGCCCGGGCCAGCTCGGCCAGTTCCGCCATGGTCGGCACCCAGGGCAGCGCGGCCGGCTCGGTCACCGTCTCGCCGCCGGAGTGGCTGTGCTCCAGCCCGTAGAGGCCGTAGAGGTCCACGCCGGTGAGCCCGCCGAAGTGGTCACGGAGGAACTCGACCGGCCGGGCGGAGACGATCGCGATCCGCCGGACCGCCGGCGCCAGGGCCTCGATCGCCTCGAGCACCTTCGGCGCCGGCCGCACCGCGGTCGGGTCGTCGCCCACCGGGGCGAGGGTGCCGTCGAAGTCGAAGAAGAGCACGGTCTCGGCCGCCCGGGGCGCGGTCGTCCGCCACGCCTGGTCGACGTCCAACGGGGTCCTCGGCTGCTGGTTGCCCAGATTCAACGGCGGCACGCGCGACAGCGTACCCCGGGCCCGAGGGGTCATTCCTCGGCCGGAAAGGCGGCCTGACGCGGGGAAGGTCAGCCTTCGGCGGCTCCCCGTCCCCGGCGCCCGAACGGCACCACGGCCGCGTCCTGGCCGTGGCTGAGCAGGTAGCCCTCCACGAAGCCGGTGTTCCGGTCGCCGGTGTGGGCCTCGATCTCGTTGAGTCGCGCCACCAGGAACTCGGTGAGCGCGCTGACCCGGTCGTTCAGCCGGTCGTGCAGCTCGGCGACGACGGCCAGGACGACCGCGGTGCCGGCGGTGGTGAGCGCGAAGAGATTGACGAGCACGGGAAGCTGCCCGCCGTCGACCGCGAGGGTCACCGCGTTCCCGGTCGCGCACAGTGTCAGCGACACGGTGGCCACTACGACTGCCAACCATTTCAGGGTCATGGACAGACCCCTCCTTCTGTCCCGCAGGGCTGGGTTCGGCCTTGTCCCGTCCCCCCGCCGACGACGAGCCCAAGCAGTACGAATAGGGACGCTAGCGCGCCTGTTCCGGCCCCGGAGCGAAACGAATGAGTCTGACCTGCTGTTCTTTCGCCATCTGAGGAACTACCCGGCTTGTTTCCCTCGCTTTCGGACATCGACCGGCAGGGTCGGGCGGTATGCGAGGTAACGGATGGTCTCTCGAATGTGGAACTTCTCCGCGTCGGAGACGTTGGGGTCGACCAGCCGGCGCAGCAACGCCTCGACGTCCGGGTCCATCGGCGGAGGCGTCGGGGCGCTCCGGGGGCGGGCGGCCCGGTCCCAGCCGAGCGCGGCGAACGCGGTGGCCGGGTCGAGGCCGAGGCCCTCGCAGAAGGCGACCACGCGTTCCGCTTCCGGGTCGCTGGCCCAGTCGCCGCGTACCCAGCGGTTGATGGTCTGTCGGGAGACTCCGGTGCGCCGGGAGACCTCGGTGCCGCTCCAGGCCCGGGTGGCGCGCGCCTCGTCGAGCGCGCGGCGGACGAAGGTGGCGAAGGCGATCTTCCGTGCGTTGGCCGTCTCGGTCACCTCGTGACGGTACGGCCAGTTCGTCGCCAACGGGCGTCCCGGCACGCTCCTGTCACGCTGACGTGACGGGATCTTCGGATTCCCGGTTAACGATCCAGTGCGCTTTTCGAGGGGTGTCACCCGGGCAGAATAGATGACCGTAGGTGCGGGGGTAAACGCACGAAAAGCTGATACTGTCACGCTCATGAGACAACCTACGGTGTGTCACGTGCTTGAGACGATCAGTGCTCACATGCGTCACGCCCCCCGCGCGAGGGGGGTGTGGTGACCGAGCTCGCTACCCGTGCCCAGGCCTTCGCCCTGATCGCCGAAGGGGTGGCCGCGGGCCTCAGCGCGCCGTGGCGCCTCTACCTCGCCCGGGGCTGCCGGTTCCTCTCCCTCAGCGTCGGCGACCGGGGCGAGTGGAACGCGTGGCGCACCCACCTCGGCTGCCCGGAACTCAGCGTCCGGGTCTAC
The DNA here is from genome assembly GCF_003176715.1 of Micromonospora sp. S4605. Lineage (NCBI taxonomy): Bacteria > Bacillati > Actinomycetota > Actinomycetes > Micromonosporales > Micromonosporaceae > Micromonospora > Micromonospora sp. S4605. Next base: position 14,405 of record NZ_QGSW01000211.1, on the reverse strand, counting down.
GACGCCGGCGGCGAGATCCGCCGGTCGTCGGTGGCCGAGGTGGTCCTCGACGGCTGCCGGATCAGCGTCGAGCTGGTCGAGGAGGTCAGCACTGACGACCTGGACCGGCTCCTGGTGGCCGATCCCACGTCGGTCGAGCCGGAGGAGCGATGACCCGGTACGCGCGGCCGACCGGAGCCGCCCGATGAGTCCCTTCCTCGCGGTCTTCCTCGTCCTCCTGCTCGGCTCGACGAGCTACGCGGCCGGGCGGCTGCACGGTCAGCTCAGCTACCGGATCGGCTACCGGTTCGGCTACCGGCAGGGCTACTTCGACGGCGACCGGGGCGCCTGGAACCGCCGTCGCCGGGACGCCCAGGCGGCCATCGCCTCCGCGCTGTCCACCCCGCCGCCGACCACCCGGGTCAGCGCCACGGTGGTCCGTCCGGGCACCACGTACACCGGATCGTCGTTCTCGGCGCCGGCCGCCCCGGTCACCGGGCGGCACCCGACCGGCACCCTCGTCCGACGGACCGGCTGAGCCCGGTCGACGGGGCACCCGAGAGCCCCGCCGGCCGGACCCAGGGCACGGTGCGTCGTCCGCGGCGGACACGCACCGTCGGGGCCACGTCAGACCGGTGACGGTGGTCCCCGCCGGCCGGGATGCGCGCAGGGGGCATGCATCCCGGCCGGTTCCGCCGTGGCCGGGGCCGCAACCGCCCCGCGCCCGGGGTCACACGTCGTTGACGGGAGCGTTACCAGAGATCCACGATCGCCCCTCTAGCCGGGACGGTCGCACGCGGCTAGCGTCTAGGCATGGCACGGGGTTGTCCCGGGCCAGCCGGCCAGCCCGGACCTGCGACCTCGCACACGGGGCCCGCATCCGACCCCGTGTCCCCGGGCACCGGAGGAGGCGGAACGCGGGTGGCCGGGTGCCCATCCGCCGGAGCAGGCCTGTGACGACTCGCCGTACGACCGCCGGTGCCGACCAGACCCCGGCCGCGACTGCCACGACCCGCCGCGCCACCCGGAGCCGCCGTACGGCGGCCGCCGCGCCGGCCGACGCCAAGGAGCCCCGACCAGCAGGCCAGGCCTTCGTCCTGGACACCTCGGTGCTGCTCTCCGACCCCGCGGCCTTCCACCGGTTCGCCGAGCACGAGGTGGTGCTGCCGCTGGTGGTGATCTCCGAGCTGGAGGGCAAGCGGCACCATCCGGAGCTGGGCTGGTTCGCCCGGCAGTCCCTGCGCATGCTGGACGAGCTGCGGGTGCGGCACGGCCGGCTGGACCGGCCGGTGCCCGCCAACGACGCCGGCGGCACGTTGCGCGTGGAGCTGAACCACACCGACGACGGGGTGCTGCCGCCCGGCTTCCGCAACGAGAGCAACGACGCCCGGATCCTCTCCGTGGCGCTGAACCTGGCCGCCGAGGGGCGCGAGGTCACCCTGGTCAGCAAGGACATGCCACTGCGGGTCAAGGCCGCGTCGGTCGGCCTGCGTGCCGATGAGTACCGGCACGGCCAGGCCAGCGATCCCACCTGGACCGGGATGTCCGAACTGGAGCTGGCCGAGGAGGAGATCGGCCGGCTCTACGCCGGTGAGGCGCTCGACCTGGACGCGGCCGCCGGGCTGCCCTGCCACACCGGTCTGGTGCTGCAGTCCGCCCGGGGCTCCGCGCTCGCCCGGGTGCTGCCCGACAAGACGGTCCGGCTGGTCCGTGGCGACCGGGAGGCGTTCGGCGTGCACGGCCGCTCGGCCGAGCAGCGGATCGCCCTCGACCTGCTGCTGGACGAGTCGATCGGGATCGTGTCGCTGGGCGGCCGGGCCGGCACCGGCAAGTCGGCGCTCGCGCTCTGCGCCGGGTTGGAGGCGGTGATGGAGCGCCGCCGGCACCGCAAGGTGATCGTCTTCCGCCCGCTGTACGCGGTCGGCGGGCAGGAACTGGGCTACCTGCCCGGCTCGGAGTCGGAGAAGATGTCGCCCTGGGCGCAGGCGGTCTTCGACACCCTCGGCTCGGTGGTGCACGAGAACGTGCTGGAGGAGGTCACCTCGCGGGGCCTGCTGGAGGTGCTGCCGCTGACCCACATCCGGGGCCGTAGTCTGCACGACGCCTTCGTGATCGTGGACGAGGCGCAGTCGTTGGAGCGCGGGGTTCTGCTGACCGTGCTGTCCCGGATCGGTCAGGGCTCGCGGGTGGTGCTCACCCACGACGTGGCGCAGCGGGACAACCTCCGGGTCGGCCGGCACGACGGGGTGACCGCCGTCATCGAGGCGCTCAAGGGGCATCCGCTCTTCGCCCACGTCACGCTCAGCCGTTCGGAGCGTTCTCCGATCGCCGCGATGGTGACGGATCTGCTGGAGGACATCCCGACCTGACGGGCGATTCGAACCACTTTGTCCACATTTTCTTAGTGGCGCAAGTCACAATTGAGGCTCTTGGTTTCCCATCAGCCTCACTGTGCGCGATGGTGTCCCACGAGCGCCCAGGTACCGGGAAGATCGTTGGTGATCGTTCGTCACACGGCGGACGGCCCCGGCGGTGCGGCCCGGCGAGCCGGTCGTCACCGGCCCAGGGCCGCCGGCGCTCACGGCGTGGACCGCCCGGCCAGGGCGAATCCCGTGCCGTGTCCTTGCACCCGACGAAGGGACCACTTCGTGAGTCGGCTGTGGAGCCGGTTCGGCGCCCGCACGGCCGCTGTCGCGCTGCTCTCCGTGGGCGTTGCCGGCGGTTTCTACCTGGGCGAAGACCGGGAGACCCAGCAGCAGGGCCTGACCGCGCAGGCCGGAGTCGCGGTCGAGCAGGCCGAGTTCGACTACCAGCGCGAGCGGCAGGCCGCCCATCAGATGGAGTCGGCCAAGCAGCGGGCCGCCGAGTACCAGGCCAAGCTGCGCGCGGAGGCGGCCGCCAAGGAGGCCGCCAAGCGGGCCCGCGAGGCCGAGGCCGCCGCGGCGTCGCGGAAGAAGGCGCGGGAAGAGGCGGAGCGCGAGGCGGCGGAGAGCAAGCCGTACGACGGGCCGATCCCGGCGTCCTGCGCCGAGTTCAGCGGCAACCGCAAGGTCGGTTGCGCGCTGATGCTCGACGCCGGCTTCAAGATCGACCAGTTCCCCTGCCTGAACAAGCTCTGGGACAAGGAGAGCGGCTGGAACCACAAGGCCGAGAATCCCTCCTCCGGGGCATATGGCATCCCCCAGGCCCTGCCGGGCAGCAAGATGGGCTCGGTCGCCGACGACTGGCGGACCAACCCGGCCACCCAGATCAAGTGGGGCCTCGGCTACATCGAGGGCCGCTACGGCACTCCCTGCAAGGCGTGGGCGCACTCGCAGGACGTGGGCTGGTACTGATCGACCCTGGTCGGCGGGGCGGGTGGCACGCCACCCGCCCCGCCGCCGTTCCGCGTCCGCGGGCCGGGCCGTGAGTGGCGGTGGCCGGCGATTGCTGATAGCCATTGGAGGGTGACCCTGCTCCCCGGAAGCGGCGACCCGCACCGGTTCGGCACCGAGGCGTTCTACGCGGCGCTCGGCCGGGCCTTCGTCGCCATGTGCGCGGTGGTGCCGTTCCTCTTCCTCGTCGAGGCTGCCGACCAGGGTCTGGCCTTCGGATTGGACGCCGCCGCCGGGATCATCCCGCAGCGGATCGACGGGCTGGACGGGGTCTTCTTCTCACCGTTCCTGCACCACGGCTTCGACCACCTTTACAGCAACAGCATCCCGCTGATCCTGCTCGGCACCTTCGTGCTCGCCGCGGGCGCCCGCCGGTTCCTCTGGTCCACCCTGGTGATCGTGCTGGTCAGCGGGCTCGGGGTGTGGTTCACCGGCTCGCCCAACTCGGTGGTGGTGGGCGCCAGCGGGGTGATCTTCGGCTACCTCGGCATCCTGCTCACCCGGGGCATCGTCGAGCGCAGTTGGTGGAACTTCGCGGTCTTCCTGCTGGTCGGCCTCCTCTACGGCTGGCAACTGGTCGGCATCCTTCCCACCGACGACCGGATCTCCTGGCAGGGGCACCTGTTCGGGCTGCTCGGCGGGGTGGTGGCCGCGATCGTCTTCCGGCGCCGCCGCCCCGACCTCGGTGGCCCCTACCACTCCGAGTCCTCGCTCACCCTGCCCTGACCAGGGCGCCGGCGCCGCCCGCGGCGCGGTGGGACGTGCTTGCCCGGGCCGGCCGGCGGCCCTACCGTCGGGATCAGCACGCGTAGATCCGTGAGCGGAAAGCGACGGTACGCCCATGCGTGAGGTCGATGTCGCGGTGATCGGGGCCGGCCCGGCCGGGCTGTTCGCGGCGTACTACGCCGGGTTCCGCGGGTTGTCGGTCGCGGTGGTCGACGCGCTGCCCGAGCCCGGCGGGCAGATCACCGCCATGTACCCGGAGAAGCTCATCCACGACGTGGCCGGCTTTCCGTCGATCAAGGGGCGGGACCTGGTGACGAACCTGGTCGCCCAGGCCGCCCCGTTCGACCCGCTCTATCTGCTCGGCACCCGGGCCGAGAAGCTCAGCTACGCCGGCGAGCGGCCGGTGCTCGGGCTTGCCGGTGGCGAGCAGGTGAGCTGCGGCGCGGTCGTCATCACCGGCGGACTGGGCAGCTTCACACCCCGCCCGCTGCCGGTCGCCGAGCACTTCGTCGGCGCCGGGATCGTCTACTTCGTACCGCAGCCGGCCGAACTGGCCGGGCGGGACGTGCTGATCGTCGGCGGCGGCGACTCGGCGTTCGACTGGGCGGCCACCCTCCAGCCGCTGGCCCGGTCGGTGACCCTGGTGCACCGCCGGGAGAAGTTCCGGGCGCACGCCGCCACGGTGGCCCGGGTGCTGGCGCTGCCGGTACGGGTGGTGGTCAACGCCGAGGTGACCCGGCTGCACGGCGACGGTTCGGTGACCGGCGCCGAGATCACCGTACGCGGCGGTGCCGCCGAGACGCTGCCGGTGGACACCGTGATCGCCGCGCTCGGCTTCACCGCCGACCTCGGGCCGCTCGCCGAGTGGGGACTGCGGTTGGACCGCCGGCACATCGTGGTGGACAGCGCGATGGCGACCAACCTGCCCCGGATCTTCGCGGCCGGCGACATCACCGAGTACCCGGGCAAGGTGCGGCTGATCGCCACCGGCTTCGGCGAGGCCGCCACCGCGATCAACAACGCCGCGGTGGCCATCGACCCGAGCGCGCACCTCTTCCCCGGGCACTCCTCCGACGGCACCTGAGCGGGCGGTACGCAATCACGGCCGGTCCGTGTCCCGATCGCGACCGGCCGCTGGGACCGTGGCGGCATGAGCGCCCCCGTACCCCCGCGCGACGGCGCCCCCACGGCCCTGGCCTGGCTGGTCCACCCGGTGACGCTCGCCGGTCTGGCCCTGCTGCTGATCAACGACCAGCTGCTGAAGTCGGCCTTCCCCGGCCCGGCGACCGGCAAGCTCAGCGATGTCGCCGGCCTGGTGCTCGCGCCCCCACTGATCGCGGCGCTGATCACGCTGGCAGCTCCACGACTGCCGGACCGGACCGCCGTCGCGGTCGGGTTCGGCCTCGTCGGCGTCGGCTTCACCGCTGTCAAGTCCCACGCCTACCCGGCCGAACTCGCGTCGGCGGCGTGGACGGCGGTCGCCGGGCCGTCCCTCGTCCGGGCCGACCCCACCGACCTGCTCACCCTGCCCGCGCTCCTGCTGTCCTGGTGGGGCTGGACGCGGGCGCGCCGGGCTCCGCTGCGGTACCGCTCGGCCCGGCTGGTCCGCCTGCTGGTGGTACTGCCGACGGCCATGTTCGCGGTCGCCGCGACCAGCGCCGTGCATTATCCCTACGCCCTCGCCGCGGCGGTCGTCGACGGCCGGCCGGCGGTCGCCACCGGCGGCGGCTTCGCCGGCAACTGGCCACAGGAACCGTCGCAGTGGGCGTGGTCGGTCAGCGACGACGGGGCGGCGGGGTGGCGGGAGCCCGCGGAGGCGGAGCGACGGCAGCTGCACGAGCGGCGGGACGAACCACGGCGGATGGGATGCGCGCCGGACGTGCCGGCCCGGTGCTACCGGGTGGTCGCCGGGCGTCTCCGGGTGGAACAGAGCGACGACGCCGGCCGGACCTGGCGGATGGCCTGGGAGATCTCGGACGCGCAACGCGAGACGCTGGCCCGCCGCTACCCGGACCCGGGCGATGTGGACAAGCACTTCTCGTCCCGTCAGCTCGCGGTGGCGGCCGGGGCGGACGGTGGTCACCTGGTGGTGGTCGCGAACGGCCGGGACGGATACCTGGTGCGCCGCGCGGACGGCCGGTGGGAGCGGATCGGCTTCCCATCGTCGGACGGGTTCGCCGGCCCGTTCCGGGACGGTCCACCGACGCTCGGCGAGGTCGCGCCGGAACAGCGGCAGACGGACGCCCTGCTGGCTGCCGCGCTGGCGTTGACGCTCGGGTTCCTGGTGCTGGTGGCGGCCGCCCACGCCGCGCTGCGTCGGCTCGGTCGCGGAGCCGGTTGGGGGGTCGCCGCTCTGGTGGCGATGCTCCCGGTCGTCCTGCTGCTGGCGACGGGCTGGTCCAGGACCGATGACCTCGGCACGTGGTTCGCGGTGTTCGTGGTGGCGGCGCTCGGCGCGCTGGCCGCGTTCGTCCCGCTCGTGGTCGCGTGGCACCGGGGCGCCCAGGACGGCTGGTCGGGCGCGGTGTTCCGGGCCTTCCTGCTGACCGTCGCGCTGGCGGGCGTACCGGCTGCCGGATGGGTGCTGGGCACGCCGCCGCGCACCTGGATGACCGTGCTGCTGGCCGTCGTCGCAACCATGCCGGGGCTGTTGCTGGTGCGCCGGGCCGCCCGCCTGGTGCAGCCCTCGGACCGGACCCGCGGGGGCCGGCCGACCCGCCGTACCCGGCGCTCGCCTCGCACGGCTGAGCGGTGCCCTCCCCGGCCGGTCCGGCCGGGTTGGGTGTCGTGGCCGGCCGCTCGGGTCAGGTCGTGCGGGGCAGGCCGATGAGGTCGGCCATCAGCGCGATCTGGTGGTCGAAGTAGTCGTCCCGGTGTGGGAGCGCGCGGTTGATCCGGCCGAACAGCTCGAAGCTGATCAGCCCGAAGAGCTGGGTCCAGCCGGCCATGCCCCGGGCCAGCAGGGCCGCCGGCACACCGCCGCCCACCAGTGTGGACATCTCCGCCAGGTCGGCGCGGAGCGGGTCGGTCGGCTCGGTGGCCGGCGGCGGCTCGATCCGGCCGGCGGCGAACCCGTCCCGGAGGATGCCGACCAGGGTCAGCGGTGGCCGCTGGGCCGGCCCGATGGTGTCGTCGGGAGCGGCGTAACCGGGCACGGGGCTGCCGTAGAGCAGCGCGTACTCGGCGGGATGGGCGAGGGCCCAGCGGCGGGCCGCCCGGCAGGCAGCGTGCCAACGCCCGCGCAGGTCGAGGCGGTCCTGGCCGGCGTCCGCCGCCTCCACCGCGGCGCCGAGTGCGTCGTACGCCTCGATGATCAGGGCGGTGAGCAGGTCGTCGCGGCTGGGGAAGTAGCGGTAGATCGCCGACGAGACCATGCCCATGTCGCGGGCCACCGCCCGGAGGGAGAGGTTGGCGCCGTCGGTGGCCAGGTGCCGCCGGGCCACCGCCTTGATCTCGTCGATCATCTCGGCGCGGACCCGGGCGCGGATCGAGGACGCGGACATGCGTCCACCCTGCCACGATGAGAGCGCATATCAAAATCGAGAGCACTGCTCTTGACGAGTCCGTGGGAACGGGTCATTCTGGTGCCCGAAAGAGAGCACTGCTCTCGGAACGTACGACCGCTCTGGAGGACTCTGATGGCACTACACCTGATCGTCGGCGCCGGCCCCGTCGGCTCGGCCACCGCCCGACTGCTCGCCGACCGGGGCGAACGGGTGCGGCTGGTGACCCGCCGCGGCGGCGGGCCGGCCCACCCGGGCGTCGAGCGGATCGCGGCGGACGCCACGGACGCCGGGCGGCTGGCCGAGCTGGCCACCGGCGCGGCGACGCTCTACAACTGCGCGAACCCGGCCTACCACCGGTGGACCACCGACTGGCCGCCGCTGGCCGGCGCGATGCTGGCCGCCGCCGAGCGCAGCGGCGCGGTGCTGGCCACGGTCGGCAACCTCTACGGCTACGGCCCGGTGGACGCGCCGATGACGGAGTCGACGCCGCTGCGGCCGAACAGCGTGAAGGGGCAGGTCCGGGTGCGGATGTGGACGGACGCGCTGGCCGCGCACCGGGCCGGTCGGGTCCGGGTCACCGAAGTGCGGGGCTCGGACTACCTGGGCGCCGGCGCGCAGTCGATGATGACCATGCTGGTGCTGCCCCGGGTGGCAGCCGGCAAGCGGGCGCTGGTGCCGGCCGACCTGGACGCGCCGCACAGCTGGACGTACGTCGGGGACGTGGCCCGGACGCTGGTGGCCGTGGCCGGCGAAGAGCGCGGCTGGGGCCGGCCGTGGCACGTGCCGTCACCGCCGGCGGTCTCGATCCGGGAGCTGGCCGCCCGGGCGGCGGCCCTGGCCGGCGCGCCGGCGCCGCGGCTGGCCCGGATGCCCGGCCCGGTGTTCCGGCTCGGCGGGCTGTTCGATCCGACCGCGAAGGAGATGCGTGAGATGGCCTACCAGTTCGACCGGCCGTTCCTGCTCGACGCCACGGCCACCACGGCGACCTTCGGCATCGACCCCACGCCGCTCGACGACGCCCTCGCCGCCACCCTGCCCGCCCCGCACCCGGCCAGTGCCTGATCCACGGGCGTCCGACCCGCCCGCCCAGTGGGCCGGAGCAACGCCGGAGGGCGACCACCGGCCGCCCGGCCGCTCAGCGGGCCGGAGCGGACGCCTGACCAGGCGGCTACCGGCGGCCGGCCCGCTCGCTCAGCCGGTTTCCGGGCGGCGCACTGGTGGGCCGACGGCGGCCACCACCACCGCGGCCAGGGTCAGCGCCGCGCCCAGCAGGGTGGCCGGGCCGGGGTGCGAGGCCGCGGTGGGCAGCACCACGTCGACCAGGACCGCACCGACCACCTGGCCGGCGATGGTGGCCAGGCCGAGCAGCAGCACGCCGGTGAACCGGACGATCGCGGCGGCGACCGCGATGAACACGATGCCGATCGGGCCGCCGAGGTAGAGCCAGGGCTCGGTGGGCAGCCCACCGGCCGGGCGGCCGCGTACCGCCAGGTCGACGGCGAACGTGACGAGCAGGGCCAGCGTGCCGGCGGTGAAGTTGACCAGGGTGGCGGTCAGCGCGCTGCCGGTGGCCACCCGTACCCGGCCGTTGACCGCCTGCTGCCAGGCGATGGCCACCCCGGCGAGCAGCGGCAGCACGGCCAGCGCCAGCGCGGCCGGGTCGCCGAACCGGTCGCCGACGGCGAGCAGCACGGCGACCACGGTCAGCCCGGCGCCGGCCAGCCGCTGACCGGTGACCGGCTGCCGGCCGGCCGGGCCGACCCCGGCGCGGTCCACCGCCAGGCTGCTCGCCGACTGGCCGGCGACCACCGCCACGGTGAAGACCGCCACGCCGAGGGCGCCGATGGTCAACCCCTGGGTGGCCACCAGGAACGCGCCGCAGACCCCACCCAGGCACTGCACCGGCCGCAGCTCGCCGGCCGCCAGCGCGCGACGCAGGGCGGCCAGCCCGCGCCGCCCGGCCGGGGTGGCGGGCACCAGCACCAGCAGCACCAGCAGGCCCAGCCCGAAGGAGACCACCGCGGCGGCGATGCCGTCGGCCAGCCGTACGCCCAACTCGCCGTTGATCCGGGACTGCACGGCCACGGCGACCCCGGAGGCGATCGCCAAGCCCACCCCGACGATCCGGCGGGTCGCCGGCGGGACGGGTCGAACCGTCGTCCCGGCGGCGCTCACTCCTGCTCGGCCAGCGGACGGCCGTCGAAGTCGACGGCCGAGTAGAGGGCCAGCTTCTCCAGCCGGTGGTACGAGTCGATCACGCGGATGGTGCCGCTCTTCGAGCGCATCACGATCGACTGGGTGTACGCCCCACCCGCCTTGTAGCGGACCCCGCGCAGCAGGTCGCCGGAGGTGACGCCGGTGGCCACGAAGAAGCAGTTGTCCCCGGTGACCAGGTCGTCGGTGGTGAGCACCCGGTCCAGGTCGTGCCCGGCGGCGAGCGCCTTCTCCCGCTCCTCGTCGTCGCGCGGCCAGAGCTTGGCCTGCATCGCCCCGCCCATGCACTTGAGCGCGCAGGCGGCGGTGATGCCCTCCGGGGTACCGCCGATGCCCATCAGCACGTCGACGTCCGACTCGCCGCGGGCGGCGGCGATGGCCCCCGCGATGTCCCCGTCGGAGATGAACCGGATGCCGGCGCCGGCCCGGCGGATCTGCGCCACCAGGTCGTCGTGCCGGGACCGGTCGAGGACGCAGACCGTCACCTCGGAGATGTCGGTGCCCTTGACCTTGGCGATCCGGCGCAGGTTCTCGGCCACCCCGGCGTTGATGTCCACCACGTCGGCGTAGACCGGCCCGACGGCCAGCTTCTCCATGTAGAAGACCGCGCTGGGGTCGAACATCGCCCCCCGCTCGGCGACCGCGAGCACCGCCAGGGCGTTGGGCATGCCCTTGCTCATCAGGGTGGTGCCGTCGATCGGGTCGACCGCGACGTCCACCTCCGGGCCGGTGCCGTCGCCGACCTCCTCGCCGTTGAACAGCATCGGCGCGTTGTCCTTCTCGCCCTCGCCGATCACCACGACGCCCCGCATCGGGATCGAGTTGATCAGCTTGCGCATCGCGTCGACGGCGGCCCCGTCGCCGCCCTCCTTGTCGCCCCGGCCGACCCACCGGCCGGCGGCCATCGCCGCGGCTTCGGTGACCCGGACCAGGTCGAGGGCAAGGTTGCGGTCGAGATCCTGTGGGATCCGCGTCCTGGTGTTCGTCATGACGGCTCCTCCTCGCGACGGTGCGGGGTGGACCGGCAGCATTCCGTGTCGCGGCTGCCGGTTTGTCGCTGATCCTCACACGATGGCCGAGCCGGCGCCGGGGCGGGGCGGTGATGGCCCGGATACCGCCGGTCGGGCGGTGCGGGAAGATGGCCGGGTGGAACCCGCACAGCCTGCCGATCGCGTACCCGCCGACTCGACGCCGCCGGACGGCCAGCCGCCGGTGACGGAGGGCGGCCGACCCCCCGCCGCCGCCCCGGCCGGCGATCCGGCCCTGGTCGAGCCGGGCCCGGCTGCCCGCGTACCCGGGGCGGGGCCGACGCCGGCCGCCGGTCGCGCCGAGGCCGACGGGGCCGCCGAGACCGGGGAGGTGCCCGCTCCGCCGCCACGGGTGGACGCCGGCAAGTCCGAGCGGTCGCCCAAGGACATGGCCATCTCGCTGCTGGTGCTGCTGATCCCGATCGCCCTGCTGCTCGCCTTCTACCGGGGCTTCCTCGGCGGCGACCAGCCGGTCACCGTCGATGCGGCGCCGGCCGTCGAGTCGGCCCGGGCGGCCAACGCGTTCCCGGTGGCCGTCCCGGCCGACCTGGGCGACGGCTGGCGTACGGTCAGCGCCAACTTCCAGACCGTCGAGGGTGGGTCGACGCTGCGCCTGGGCTACCTCACGCCGGAGGGCCGGGGTGCCCAGCTGGTGCAGAGCAGCGTGCCCGCGGAGCGGCTGCTGCCGACCGAGCTGACCGACCAGGGCCAGCCGCAGGGGCAGACCGACCTGGGCGGACGCACCTGGCAGCGGTACACCGCCCGGGGCAACGAGCAGGCGCTGGTGCTGCTGGAGCCGACCCGGACGGTGATCGTGGTGGGCGACGCCCGGGACAACGAACTGCGTCACCTCGCCACCTCGCTGCGCTGATCGACCGGCGGGCGACGAGCACCCTGACCGGTCCCGGACCGGGAAACGGGGCGGCTTCGGCCGCCCCGTTTCCGCATGTCGGGGCCGAGTTCCGGCGGGCGCCGGCCGGTGGCCGTCACCGCGCCCGCGGCTCACCCGACCGGGGCAACCGGACAGAACGGTGATTGTGCGACGCGGCGGCAGGGAACAGGAGAGGAGCGGACTCGCCCGGCCGACTCCGGCGGGCCCGCGCGGCGTGGCCGACCGTGCTGCCGCGCCGCCCGGTTTCCGGCCGCCGCCAGGTGCGTCGGGTGACCCTCTTGGGAGACACAGATGACTGTTCGACGACTGGGTGCCGGCCTGGTGGCCGCCGCGCTCTTCACTCCCGGTCTCGCCGCCTGCAACGCCACCGGGACCCCTTCGGCGGGCTCCTCCGCCACCCCGACCGTCTCGGCGTCCGGGACCGCCTCCGGCGCCGCGTCCCCGGTGGCCGGTGACGCCAAGCAGGCGCTGCTGAACTCCACCCGGGAGATCAGCAATGGCAACTTCCGGTTCACCATGTCCGGCGCCGGTTCCACCGCGGAGGGGCAGGTGCACGAGCCGAGCCAGAGCGCTGAGATGCGGGTGACCGTCGGCGCGCCGACCGACGACCTGTTCATGAAGCTCGACCTCATCCACGCCCGCCCGGACAGCTGGGTCAAGCTGGAGCTGGGCGGGAAGACGGCCGGCAGCCTGCCCGCCGTGCAGAAGCTCAACCTGGGCAAGTACCAGCACCTCGACCAGACCCGGATCAAGGGCAACCGGAACCTCGGCTTCGACTTCGACAAGCTCGACCCGGCCGGCAGCGATGTGCTCACCCAGGGCATCACCGAGGTGCGGCAGACCGGCGAGGGCAGCTACGCCGGCACCATCGACGTGTCGAAGGCCGCCGAGGCCGGCTCGATGGACCCCGGTGTGATCACCGCGCTCGGCGCGCAGGCGAAGTCGGTGCCGTTCACCGCGCGGCTCGACGCGCAGGGCCGGCTCAGCGAGCTGGTCATCCAGATCCCGGCGGCCGGCCAGAACAAGGCGCAGGACGTCCGCATCACCTACTCCGACTACGGCAACGCCACCGCCGCCCGGAAGCCCCCCGCGGACCAGGTGGTCGAGGCCCCGCAGGAGCTGTACAACCTCTTCAACTGAGGTGACACGCGGTCGTGGTGGGCGCCTGTCCGCCCACCACGACCGGCGTGACGGTCAGCCGGCGGGTGTGACGGTCAGCCGGCGGGCGTGACGGTCAGTCGGCCGGCTGGCGGGCGGCGTCGATGCGGTCCCGGGCGCCGTCGAGCCAGCGCTGGCAGATCACCGCGAGCGCCTCGCCGCGCTCCCACAGCGCCAGCGACTCCTCCAGCGAGGTGCCGCCGGCCTCCAGCCGCTCGACCACGGACGCCAGTTCGGCGCGGGCCTGCTCGTAGCTGAGCCGCTCGTCGTTCTTCTCGTCAGTCATCGCTGCCATCCCACCACATCGTGCCTGCGGCCCGGCTCATCCGTCGACCGTCGCGGCCAGCTCGCCCTCGGCGAGCCGGACCCGCAGCGGGTCACCCTTGGCCACCTCGGACGCGGCGCGTACCACGTGGCCGTCGGCGCGCTGGACGATCGCGTACCCCCGGTCGAGGGTGGCGGCGGGGGAGAGGGCGCGCAGCCGGGCCAGGGTGTGCCGCAGGTCGTCGCTGGCGGCGGCGAGCCGGTGGTCGAGGCAGCGGTCGGCGCGCTGGCGCAGCGCGGTGACCTCGGTGGCCCGCTGCTCGACCATCACCTCCGGTCGGGCCAGCACCGGGCGGGAGCGCAGCCCGTCGAGCCGGTGCGACTCGCGGTCGACCAGGTTGCGCACCGCCCGTTCCAGCCGGTGCCGGGCCTGGCCGATGAGGCGTACCTCCTCGGTGAGGTCGGGGACGACCCGCTTGGCCGCGTCGGTGGGGGTGGAGGCGCGCAGGTCGGCGACGTAGTCGACCAGCGGCGCGTCCGTCTCGTGGCCGATCGCGCTGACCACCGGCGTACGGCAGGCGAAGACGGCCCGGCAGAGCGCCTCGTCGGAGAAGGGGAGCAGGTCCTCGATGCTGCCGCCGCCCCGGGCCAGGATGATCACGTCGATGGTCGGGTCGGCGTCCAGCACCTTGAGCGCGTCGACGATCTGCGGGACGGCGCTGGGCCCCTGCACGGCGACGTTGACGGTGCGGAACTCCACCGCCGGCCAGCGCCGCCGGGCGTTGGTCAGCACGTCCCGCTCGGCGGCCGAGGCGCGGCCGGTGATCAGCCCGATCCGGTTGGGCAGGAACGGCGGGCGGCGCTTGCGGGCCCGGTCGAAGAGCCCCTCGGCGGCGAGCAGCTTCTTGAGCTTCTCCAGCCGGGCCAGCAGCTCGCCGAGGCCGACCTGCCGGATCTCGTCGGCGCGCAGGCTCAGCGTGCCCCGGGCGGCGTAGAACTCGGGCTTGGCGTGCAGCACCACCCGGGCGCCCTCGCGCAGCTCGGGCGCGCCGGCGTCGAGGACGTCGCGGTTGGTGGTGACGGTCAGGCTCAGGTCGGCCGACGGGTCCCGCAGGGTGAGGAAGACGGTGGTGGCGCCGGGCCGGCGGCTGATCTGGGCCACCTGCCCGTCCACCCACACCCACCCCAGCCGGGCGATCCACTGCCCGACCTTCTGGCTCACCACCCGGACCGGCCACGGCTCCTCGGAGCTGCTCTTCCCGCC